>CAZRUV010000019.1:0-39255 GCA_964603315.1 uncultured Rhodobacterales bacterium | reverse complement strand
TTATCCCGACCAACGCCAAGAACGTCGAAGATGCCAAGAAATTCCTGGCCTTCGTCGCGCGCCCTGATGTGCAGACCCAGTGGAACAAGACCATTGGTCAGCTGCCGATCAACTCGAAGGCCGACATCTCGGACGACAAGTTCATCCAGGAAGGCTTTGCGCTGCTGAACGCGGCCACGGGTCTGGCGCAGTTCTATGACCGTGACGCGCCTGCGGCCATGGCAAAGGCAGGCATGGAAGGCTTCCAGGAGTTCATGCTGGACACGTCCAAGATGGACGCCGTTCTTGAGCGCCTCGATACCGTTCAGAAAGAAGTCTACAACTGATCGACTTCGGGGGCGGGCCAACTGGCCCGCCCTCTCATTGCTTTTTGAAAGAGCGGCATATCCCCGCTTTTTCAAGAGGTTATGAGCGCCCTTTGAGGCGCAACCCGATCCCAGAGAGGAGCGCCCCGCATGGCCGACGCATCAATGCATCAAGCGCAATCTGCTGCCGAACCCGGTTGGTTCGCGCGCAACAAACTGGCAGTGGCACCGTGGTTCTTTCTGATCCCGGCACTCATCTTCTTTGCGATCTACGTGGTCATCCCGATCTTTGAATCGCTGTGGCTGAGCCTTTACGAGTGGAACGGCCTCTATGATGCGGACGGCAATTCGACAGCCACCTGGGTGGGTTTCGAGAACTACGCAAAGCTGTGGGTTGATCCCAACTTCTGGACGTCGCTGCGCAACAACCTTGCATGGCTGATCCTTTACATGCTGGCGGTTCCGTTGGGCCTGTTCATCGCGTTGTTCCTGAACCAGACGGTTCCGGGCATGCGATTTTACAAGTCCATGTTCTTCTTTCCTTTTGTGATCTCGCAGGTCGTTGTCGGCCTGATCTTCGGCTGGTTCTACAACCCGGATTTCGGCGTGGTCGGCACGGTCTGGAAGGCGATTTTCTGCGAGGAAACGACCAACATTCTGGGCAATGTGACGTTCACCTGCTCGCGCCCCGCGCCGGATATCCTGTCGAGCCCCGAATGGGCGACATACGGGATCATTGCGGCCGGTCTGTGGCCGCAGATCGCCTATTGCATGATCCTGTATCTCACCGGTCTCAACAACGTGGCGGCGGACCAGATCGAGGCGGCGCGGCTTGACGGGGCCAAGGGCTGGAAGATGCTGTGGTACGTGGTTGTGCCCCAGTTGAAGCCTGCCACATTCATCGCAGTGGTTGTGACCGTGATCGGCGCGCTGCGGTCTTTCGACATGATCGCGATCATGACGCAGGGCGGTCCGTTCGGCTCCACCAACGTGCTGTCGCACTACATGTTCGAGGTTGCGATTTCGGAATATGGCGAGCGGTACGGCTACGGCTCGTCCGTTGCGACCGTCCTGTTCGGCATCATGCTGTTTTTCATCAGCTACTTCCTGTGGCGCATGTATCAAGACGAGAAGGGGGGGCGTTGATGGTTATCCTTTTGCAAGTTTTGGGCTGGCTGGGAATTGTTGCTGGACTGTTTAACGCGTCGATCAAGTTGTTTGCAGGTGACGATGCTCTATTGCGCTACGCAGGGCCCAGCCGTGACCTAGATCTCAACCTTACAGTTTTGGTCTTTAGCCTAATTCTGTTGGCTCTCGCTCAGATATTGATTGAATTGCGAAAGCTGACCAGCGTCCGGGAGGCGTCCTGATGTTTCCACGTCCTATTGAAAAATCTGGCCCCGGTGCTCGTGTCGCCTATCAGGCGTTCCTGCCCGTCGCGCTGATCCTGTGGCTCTTGCCGCTGCTCGCCATCCTTCTGACGTCGATCCGGTCGGCCAAGGATATCAACTCGGGCAACGTGTTCGGCTGGCCGTCAGAATTCGCGATCATTGAGAACTACACGGCTGTCTTCACCCAGTCGGCGGCGGCACAATACATGTGGAACTCGGTCCTCATCACCGTGCCCACGGTGGCAATCTCGGTGGCACTGGCCTGCCTCGCGGGCTATGCGCTGGCGATTTACAAGTTCCGCGTCGCCCTGCCGCTGTTCTTTTTGTTTGTGGCGGGCAACTTCATCCCGTTCCAGATCCTCATGGTGCCGGTGCGGGACATGTCGGTGCAGACGGGCCTCTATGACACAATCGCCGGACAGTTCCTGTTCCACGCGGCCTTCCAGACCGGGTTCTGCACGCTCTTCATGCGCAACTTTATCAAGGCGTTGCCGTTCGATCTGATCGAAAGCGCGCGGATCGAGGGCATCGCGGAGTGGAAGATTTTCTGGTACGTGGTTCTGCCCCTCGTGCGTCCGGCGATTGCGGCGCTGGCGGTGCTGATCTTCACCTTTGTCTGGAATGACTTCTTTTGGGCGAACGTGTTGACCCAAGGCGAAAGCGCCAAGCCGATTACAGCGGGTGTGCGTGCGCTGAACGGGCAGTTTGTGAACAACTGGCATCTGGTGTCTGCAGCGTCGCTGCTGGCCGCCATCCCGCCGGTGGCGTGCTTCTTCCTGATGCAGCGCCACTTTATCGCAGGTCTGACCCTCGGAGCCGTGAAGTGATCCGATGCTGGCGGCTCGATGACGGGCGTCAGACACTTGTAATCGGGTCCATGCGGGGCCGACTGGCGGAAGTGGTCTATTGGGGACCATCGCTGCCGGGCGAGGAAGATCTGACAACGCTCTATGAGGCTTACGCTCTGGATGTGACCGGCGGAATGCTGGACGCGAACCCGGAACTGAGCATTTGCCCCGAGGCGACGCGATCCTTTCCGGGGCAGCCCGGTCTGATCATCCGCCACGGCGACGGCACGCCGTTTTTGCCCAAGTTCTGTCTGGAACAGGCGGATCTGGGCGATGGGGTGCTGGTGCTGACCTACATGGATCAGGACCGGGTGCTGCTCTATCGCGCGCGGTTCGCGCTGGATCCCGAGACCCACATCATCGAGGCCAGCGCCGAACTGGAAGCGGAAGAGCCGATGCACCTGCACTGGCTCAGCGCGCCGGTTTTTCCCGCGCCGCAGCTTGCCGATGAGATGATCGACTTTGCCGGTCGCTGGTGCGGTGAATTCCAGATGAACCGCACGCCATGGTCGCCCGGCATCCGTTACCGGGAAAACCGGACAGGGCGAACAGGGCACGAGCATTTTCCCGGGCTGATCGTGCCGGTGCGCGGTGCGTCGAATGCGTCCGGGCACGCCTATGCGTTTCACTACGGATGGTCCGGCGGTCACCGGATGGTCGCCGAAGAACTGCCCGATGGGCGCCGTCAGATCCAGTTTGGCCACGCCGCGCGGGTCGAAAGCAGCGCGCAGAAGCGGTTTTCGACCGGCAAGCTCTATGCCGTTTTCTCGGATGACGGGCTGAACGGGTGCGCAGTGGCCTTTCAACGCCATCTGCGCGACCGGATCGTCACCTTCCCGCGCCCCAACGCGCCGCGGCCCGTGCATTACAATTGCTGGGAAGCGGTCTATTTCGATCACAATCTGGACGAACTCAAGGACATCGCCACCCGCGCCGCGGGCCTCGGTGCGGAGCGGTTCGTGCTGGACGATGGATGGTTCGGCAATCGCGACGACGACACCCAGGCCCTGAGTGACTGGGAAGTGGACCCGCGCAAGTACCCGGATGGTCTGACCCCGCTCATCGACCATGTGAAGTCGGAGGGCATGACCTTTGGCATCTGGTTCGAGCCGGAGATGATCAACCAGAATTCGGACATCTTCCGCGCCCATCCCGACTGGGCTTTGGGCGGCGAGGACCAGATCATGGGGCGCCAGCAAATGGCGCTGAACATGGCGCTGCCGGCGGTGCAGTCGTTTCTGTTTGAGCGGATCAGCGACATCCTCAGCCGCCATGACATCGAATACATCAAATGGGACCACAACCGCGTGTTGCCGATGCCGGATGCCGCGCAAACGCGTGGCTCATACACATTGCTGGACCGCCTGCGCGCGCGGTTCCCGCATGTGGAGATCGAAAGCTGTGCGTCGGGCGGTGGTCGTATCGACTTTGGCATCATGGAGCGGTGCCAGCGCGTCTGGCTGAGCGACTCGAACGACGCCACGGAACGGCTGCGGATGCAGCACAATGCGTCGATCTTTCTGCCTATGGCCGTTACCGGCAGCCACGTTGGCCCGCGCACCTGCCACACATCGGGCCGCACGCTGGATATCCGGTTCCGCGCCTGGGTTGCCGCGCAGCGGCACATGGGGTTCGAGATGGACCCGCGCGAGCTTAGCGCGGACGAAGCGCAGGTGTTGCGCGATGTGACCGGCTGGTGGAAACACAATCGCGGCTGGATGCACAACGCCGATATTCTGCGTTTGGACAGCGCAGACCCGTCGGTGATCGCCGAACAGCATCTTGAACAGGGCGGTGCGCAATTTGTCGTATTTGCGGGCAAGGAGGCGACAAGCGCGCAGATTGCCCCGCGCCCGTTGAGGCTGACCCGCCTGAGCCCGCAGGCCCGGTACCGGATCGAATTGATCAACCGGGACGAGGCCGGGCACCTATCGCGCGGGGATATCGCGCTGAAATCCGGACCGATCGTGGCGAGCGGCGCCTATCTGATGTACCATGGCCTGACGCTGCCGTGGAGTTTTCCCGAACGCATGTGGGTCGTCAAAGGCGATCTGGCCTGAGCCTGAAACGAAAGAGTTGCAATGAAAGACACTGCCACATTCCACGATCTTGCCGGGGCTTCGGTGTTCATCACCGGGGGCGGGTCCGGCATTGGCGCATCTCTGACCGACGGGTTTCTGGAGCAAGGCGCCAAGGTTGCCTTTGTCGGGCGGTCGGATGCGACCGAATTCGCCGACGAGATGGAGGCCAAGCACGGCCAGCGGCCACTCTTCATGCAATGCGACATCACGGACACGGATCGGCTGCGCACGTGCCTTGATCAGGCGGCCGAAGCGCACGGGCCTGTCACCGTGCTGGTCAACAATGCCGCCAATGACAAGCGGCACGCCACGGCAGAGGTCGACAGCGACTTTTTCGACTGGATGATGGCGATCAACCTCAAGGCATATTTCTTTGCCTGTCAGGCCGTTATGCCGGGCATGCAGGCCGCGGGCGGTGGGTCGATCATCAACTTTTCCTCGATCAGCTACATGATGGGGAACGCAGGCTACCCGCTTTACACGGCGGCGAACAGCGGGATCAACGGCATGACCCGCAGCCTCGCGCGGGAGTTCGGGCCGGACAAGATCCGGGTCAACGCGCTGGCACCCGGCTGGGTGCTGACGCAGAAGCAACTGGATATGTGGGCCACGCCCGAAGGGCTTGAGGCGCACATGGAACGCCAGTGTCTCAAGGAACATCTCGAGCCGCGCGACATCGTCGGCGCGACCCTGTTCATGGCGTCCGAGGCATCACGGATGATGACCGGTCAGGCCATCGTCGTGGACGGCGGCGTGGTGGTAACCGGCTGATGCGGGATGTGGCCTGGATCGCTGTGGATTGGGGAACGTCGCATCTGCGGGCGTGGCTGATGGCGCGCGATGGCGCGGTGCTGGACCGCCGATCCTCGGCGGATGGTATGGGCACGCTCGGACGCGACGGGTTTGAACCGGCGCTGCGCGCGCTGGTCGGCGATGCCATGCCCGCACCGGTGCTGGCCTGTGGCATGGTCGGGTCGCGTCAGGGCTGGTCAGAGGCGCCATACGCCACCGTGCCCTGCGCCCCGCCGTCCATCCACGAGGCCGTCGCCGTCCCCGGGTTTGATGCGCGCATTCTGCCGGGTGTGAAACAGGACAGCCCTGCGGATGTGATGCGGGGCGAAGAAACGCAGATCGCAGGGTTCCTCGCGCGCAACCCCGGATTTGACGGGGTCGTTTGTCTGCCCGGAACACATACCAAGTGGGTGCATGTCAGCGCAGGCGAAATCGTCAGCTTCCGCACGGTCATGACGGGCGAGATGTTCGCGCTCTTGTCCGGTCAATCGGTGTTGCGCCATTCCATGGGAACGGGCTGGGACGATGCGGCCTTTGCGACAGGTGTCGACCAGACGTTGTCGCGTCCGGAAAATCTGGCGGCGTCCCTGTTTTCCCTGCGTGCCGAAGGGCTGTTGTCGGGATTGGGTGGTGACGCTGTCCGCGCGCGTTTGTCCGGGTTGTTGATCGGCGCCGAACTGGCCGCGATGCGCCCCTACTGGCTGGGGCAGGCCGTGGCCCTGGTCGGCGCCGAAGCCTTGTCGGCCGCTTATGCCACAGCGCTTGGCGCGCAAGGCGTGCCGACCAGGATCGCCGACGCCGAAGAGATGACACTGGCGGGCCTGAGCGCGGCCTATGCGCAATTGCAGGGAGAGGCCGCATGAGCCGAGAAATAATCGCCATTCTGCGCGGAATCACACCCGCCGAAGCTGTTCCCGTGGCTGACGCCCTGGTGGCCGCAGGGATCACGCGGATCGAGGTGCCATTGAATTCACCGCAACCGTTTGACAGCATTGGTAAAATGCTGGATGCACATGGCGACAAGGCCATGATCGGGGCGGGCACTGTCCTTGATGTGCGCGACGTGGAACGGCTGCATGAGATGGGCGCGCATATGGTGGTGTCGCCCGATGCAAACGCCTCTGTCATTGTGGCCACGAAACAGGCGGGCATGATGAGCTTTCCCGGCGTTCTGACGCCGACCGAGTGTTTTGCGGCCCTGCAGGCAGGTGCGGATGGGCTCAAACTGTTCCCCGCTTCCCATCTGGGGATATCCGGCCTCAAGGCCATTGGGGCCGTCCTGCCCAAGGGCACCAAAACCTATGCCGTGGGCGGGGTCGGTGCGGCAGACTTTGCCGATTGGCTGGGCGCGGGCATCACCGGGTTTGGGATCGGCTCGGCCCTCTACAAACCGGGCCTTTCCGTGGACGAGATCGCCGCGCGCGCTGCCGAGATGGTGGCCGCTTATGACGCTGCTGCCTGATGGAGGTCTACAGCGACGTCTCGTGCGCTCTGGGTGAGGGGCCACTCTGGCATCCGGAACGCAAAGAGCTGTTTTGGTTTGATATTCTGGGAATGCGCCTCTTTTCCAAGGGGCGCGAAAACCCCGGCGGCAGTTGGCAGTTTGACGAATATGTATCCGCGGCCGGGTGGGTGGACCACGATACGTTACTGATGGCCTCGGCCACCGGGCTTTGGCGCTACACAATCGGCACAGTGGACCGGGAATTGGTTGTTCCGCTGGAGGCCGACACCCCCGTGACCCGCTCCAATGACGGCCGCGCGGACCCGCAAGGCGGGTTCTGGATCGGAACGATGGGGATCAACGCCGAAGCCTATGCGGGAGCGATTTACCGGTACTACAAGGGCGAGTTGCGGCAACTCTTTGACCGGATCACCATTTCAAATGCCATCTGTTTCGCGCCGGACGGCAAGACGGCGTATTTTGCAGACACCGTGTCGCGGCGCATTCAGAAGGTTGCCCTCGATGCGGATGGCTGGCCGGCGGGCGAGGCCGAAACCTTTGTCGACTTGCGGGCAGAGGAGCTAAATCCCGACGGCGCGGTTGTCGATGCCGCGGGCAATCTGTGGAACGCGCAATGGGGGGCGGGCCGTTTGGCCTGTTACGCGCCCGACGGCACGTTTCTGCGGGCCGTGTCGGTCCCGACGTCGCAAACCACATGTCCGGCCTTTGAGGGCACGACGCTCTATGTCACGACGGCGGCGGACGGGCTGAATGATCCGGCTGCGGGTCTGACCTATGCCGCCGATGCGGGCATCGCGGGGCAAAGAGAACATCAGGTGATCCTATGAAACGTACGCTCGGGGTCTGCTACTACCCGGAACACTGGCCCGAAGAGATGTGGGCCGAGGATGCGGCGCGCATGGCGGCCCTGGGACTCACATGGGTGCGCATCGGCGAATTCGCGTGGAAGCGGATGGAGCCCGAAGAAGGCGCATATGACTGGGGCTGGCTGGACCGCGCCATCGCGACACTGGGCGCTGCGGGCCTGCGCGTGGTGCTGGGAACGCCAACCGCGACGCCGCCTGCATGGGTTGTGGCCAAACATCCCGACATGCTGGCTGTGGATGCCCAGGGGCGCACGCGGGGTTACGGCTCGCGCCGGCATTACTGCTTTTCCCACGCAGGCTATCTGGAGGAGTGTCGCAAGATCGTACGCGCCATGGCGGAACGCTATGGGGCGAACCCGCATGTGGCGGCGTGGCAGACCGACAACGAATACGGCTGTCACGACACCACGCTCAGTTACTCCAACGCCGCCCGCGAGGCCTTTCGGGGATGGCTGCGGCACCGGTTTCCGGGGCAGGGCAATGACGGCGATATTGACGCGCTCAATGCGGCCTGGGGCAACGTGTTCTGGTCGATGGACTACGACAGCTTTGACGAGATCGGCCTGCCCAACCTTACGGTGACAGAACCCAATCCGGCCCACGCGCACGCGTTCCGGCTGTTTTCTTCGGATCAGGTTGTGGCGTTCAACCGCGCGCAGGTCGAGATCATCCGCGAATATTCCGACGCGCCGATTGCGCATAACTACATGGGGCGGATCACCGATTTTGACCATTTCAAGGTGGGTGCGGATCTCGATATTGCCTCATGGGACAGCTACCCCTTGGGCTTTCTCGAAGACCGTGTCGGCGCGACACCCGAACATCAGCGCGCCTATGCTCAGCAAGGTGATCCGGACTTTCAGGCGTTCCACCACGACCTTTATCGCGCGGTGGGCAAGGACGGTCGCTGGTGGATCATGGAGCAGCAGCCCGGTCCGGTGAATTGGGCACCCTACAACCCGTCGCCGCTGCCGGGTATGGTGCGGCTCTGGACGTGGGAGGCGTTTGCCCACGGGGCCGAGGCGGTGTGCTACTTCCGCTGGCGGCAGGCCCCGTTTGCACAGGAACAGATGCATGCCGGGTTGTTGCGCCCGGACTCCGTGGCCGCCGAAGCGTTTGCAGAAGCCGAAGCCGTCGCTGCCGAGGTCAAGGACGCACCTGATGTGACACCGCAGCAAGCGCCGGTTGCGTTGATCTTCGACTATGACGCCGATGCAGCCTGGGCAGTGCAGCCACATGGGGCAGGGCTCAGCTATTTCGGGCTGGTGTTCGACTGGTATCGCGCGTGTCGCAAGCTGGGGCTGTCGGTGGACATTCTGCCATCCAGCGCGCGCGGTTTTGACGGCTATGACCTCGTTCTGGCACCGGGCATGATGCACATGCCGGATGATTTGAAAGACGCGCTGAATGCCGCACCGGGGCAGGTTGTCGTCGGTCCACGCACCGCCGCCCGTGACCCCAATTTCAACATCCCGACCCCCTTGCCGCCTGCATGGCCGGGCAGCGATCTTGCGGTGTCGCGGGTGCAGTCCATGCGGCCCGACCGGCCCGTAGGGCTGGACCCCGTCGGTGCGGTTCAGCTTTATTTCGAACAGTTGGAGGGGGGCGGCGCCTGCCTGATGCGGACAGAGGACGGCGCGCCCGTCGCCGTGACCTGCGGGGCGCGGACAACCTATGTCGGCGCGTGGGGCGATGACGCGGCGCATATGGCATTGATCCGGGCGCTTGCGCCCGATCTGCTGGTGACCGTGATGCCCGAAGGGGTCCGTCGCCGCGAGACCGGCAACGAGGTCTTCTGGTTCAACTACAGTGCCGGTCCCGCAAAGGTGGGCGGCCAAACCCTTGATCCTGCCGGTGTCTTGCGCGTGCCCAAATAGGCCGTGCAACATCGTGCAGGCCATGGGGCTTGCCTGACAGGGACGCGGGCGGCTATGTGTGACCGGTACCAAAGACGGGAAAAACGGTGTCCGACCCTGTCCGCAGCAAAGCAACAGTGACAATGCGCGACGTCGCGCGTGCGGCGGGCGTGTCGCGCATGACCGTGTCGCGTGCGCTCAGGAAAGACAGCCCCGTTTCGAGCGAAACGCGCGAGCGGATCCTCAAGGTCGTGCGGGACATGAACTATGTCCCGGATCAGATGGCGGGCAGCCTGACGACCAAACGCTCGGGCTTTGTCGCGGTCCTCGTTCCGTCGCTCAACAACCTGCACTTTGCCGAAACCGTTCAGGCGCTCACCGAAGAGCTTGAGGTGATCGGCCAGCAGATCCTGCTGGGTCACACCGACTATTCCGCCGAGCGGGAAGAGCAACTGGTCGAAGCGATGCTGCGGCGCCGTCCCGAAGCCATTGTGCTGTCCTATGACGGGCATTCGGACCGCACAGTGCATCTGCTGTCCGAAGTGTCGGTACCCGTAATCGAACTCTGGGAACGGCCCGAAGAGCCCATCGGCCACACCATCGGGTTCTCTAACCGGGAAGCGGCGGCACAGATGACAGATGTTTTGCTGGCGCAGGGGTACCGCAATCTCGTGTTCCTGTGTGAAGACGGTGACGACTGGACACGTGGTGCCGCACGCCGCGCAGGGTTCCGTCAGGCGATGGAGCGGGCGGGGCTGGACCCGACGCGCGTTCTGCCCGTCGGCAAACCCCCGATGAGCAGTGAGGACGGGGCGGCGGCCCTTGATCCGCTGCTGGCGCGATACCCGGATGTGGATTGCATTTTCTGCGTGTCCGACGTGGCCGCGTTCGGCGTGCAGTCGGCACTGAAATCGCGGGGCATGTCCGTGCCGGAGCAGGTGGGCGTGGCCGGTTTCGGGAATTTCGAGGTGTCGCGTTTTGCCTCGCCCTCGATCTCGACCGTGGTCGTCGATTCGAAGCGAATCGGACGGGAAGCGGGGCGCTTGATCGGGCAGTTGCTGGAACAAAAGGACGAAACCGCAGCCCCCGTCCGCATCAGCATTGATGCGGTGCCTACACTGCGCTCCAGCACCAAGTAACTGTTTTCAAACGAGCTTATCGCGGTTTCCCGGCGTGGTGCCTGTTTGAGAAACCTCTTGTGTTACCGGTCACAATGCGCAAATGTGACCGGTAACACGAGGGAGGTGACACATGCCCGCTATCCGTTTGGATCGGCTCATCAAGCGTTATGGCGACGTGCAGGTGTTGCATGGGATCGAGCTTGAGATGGCCGATAACGAGTTCACGGTGCTCGTCGGACCCTCCGGCTGTGGCAAGTCCACGACGCTGCGGATGATCGCGGGGCTCGAGGATGTGTCGGACGGTGAAATCTACATTGACGACCAGCCTGTGAGCCACCTGGAGCCCAAGGATCGCAACCTGGCGATGGTGTTTCAGGACTACGCGCTTTATCCGCACATGAACGTCGCGCAGAACATCTCCTTTGCGCTGCGGCTGGCAAAGCGGCCCAAGTCCGAAATTGACGCCAAGGTGCGCGAAGTGGCCGGCCTCGTCGGTCTGACAGACTTTCTGGACCGCAAACCCGGGGCACTGTCCGGTGGCCAGCGGCAGCGGGTCGCCATGGCCCGCGCGCTGGCCAAGGACAGCGGCATTTTCCTGTTTGATGAGCCGCTGTCGAATCTCGACGCCAAGCTGCGCGGGCAGATGCGCGCTGAACTCGCGCTGATGTCCCAGCGGGTCGAAAAGAACATGATCTACGTCACCCACGACCAGATCGAAGCCATGACGCTCGCGGATCGGATCGTGGTCATGCATGGCGGTTACATCCAGCAACAGGGCACACCCGAAGAGCTGTTCAAACGCCCCGCCAACAAGTTTGTGGCGGGTTTTCTCGGGATGCCGCCCATGAACTTTCTCGATGGCGATATCGTTGACGAGGGCGGCACAACCTTCGTTGCCGGTGATGGCTTCAAGCTGCGCTTACCGGAGGCCAAGGCGGCTGCAGCCAAGGCGCATTCGGCACGGGCCGTCACGCTCGGCCTGCGCCCGTCAGACCTGAACTATGCCGAAGACGCACCGGCCGACACGGCGCTGAAACTGCATGTGCAGGTGTCCGAATATGTCGGCGCGCAGTCAGTGCTGCTGTGCCAGTGCGGCGCCAGCAACGTGACGGTCGAGATGAATTCCGAAACGCCCATGGCTTTGGGCGAAACCCTGACATTCGCGGCCAATCCGGACCGCATTCACCTGTTTGACCGCCAATCCGAGGCGGCCATCTGAACGACGACAAAGCAATGGGAGGAAGACTATGCTTAGGACTTTGAAAATGGGGGTGGCGGCGACGCTGCTGATGACCGGGGCGGCGTTCGCCAACCCGTACGAGGAATATGCGGGCACGACGCTGGTCGTGAACTTCCCCGCGCACCCGCACTACAACGCGGCGATGAAGGTGCTGCCCGAGTTCACCAAGGAAACCGGCATCGAGGTCGAAGTGGACCAGTTGCCCTACCTGAAAATGCGCGAACGGCAGACGCTGGAACTGGCGCAGGAAGAGGGTGAATACGACCTGATCGCCTATGTTGTGTTTTCCAAGGCGGACTACGTGTTTGCCGACCAGCTGGAAAACCTCGCCAAGTACTTCATGGATCCGAAACTGGCGGACCCGAGCTATGACGCAGCCGATCTGATCGACGGTTACGTTGAGAATATCGGCGTCGCGGGCGGCACGAAGGGCTACCTGCCGGGCAAGACCGGATCGCTTTTTGGTATCCCCTTCGGCTCGGAGACGTCCGTGCTGGCCTATCGCAAGGACATCTTTGAAAAGCACGGGATCGCCGAGCCGGAAAACTATGACCAACTGCTCGAAGCGGCCTGCAAGATCCCCGAGGTCGAGCCGGGCATGGGCGGCATGGCATCGCGCGCGGCTTCCGGTCACCAGGCGAGCCACGCGTTCCTGCTGCACTTGGCCCCTCTGGGCGGTCGCATCTTTGACGACCAGTGGAACCCGATCATCAACAACGCTGCAGGTGTCGAGGCGGCCAACGCCCTGAAAACCATCGTGGATTGCGGTCCCGAAGGTGCGATGAGCTTTGGCCCATCCGAGGCGGCGAACGCATTTGCCAATGGCGATGCCGCGATGTTCATGGACTCGATCGCGTTCATGCCGGGCTTTGAAAACCCCGATCGCAGCAAGGTTGTCGGCAAGGTCGGCT
Organism: uncultured Rhodobacterales bacterium; assembly: GCA_964603315.1. Lineage (GTDB taxonomy): Bacteria > Pseudomonadota > Alphaproteobacteria > Rhodobacterales > Rhodobacteraceae > Tateyamaria. Next base: position 26,379 of record CAZRUV010000019.1, on the reverse strand, counting down.
ATGCCATGCACCCCGAAGGTGTGCGCCGCGGCAGCCAGACCGGCGGTTTCGGTATCGCGATCCCCAAGAACGCCGAAAACAAAGAGGCTGCATTCCTGCTGATGCAATGGCTGACCTCGAAAAAAGGTGACCTGATGGTGGCCATGGAAGGTGGTAACCCGTCGCGGTTCTCCACCTACCAGGATGCGGGCCTGAACGAGAAATTCCCGTTCTCCGCCACCTTTGGTGAAGCACTGAAATATGCCGATCCTGACTGGCGTCCGATCATCCCCGTCTGGGGCAAGATCAATGCCGATATCGGCACCACCATGTCCAAGGTGCTGACCGAAGACCTCGACATCCAGGAAGCGCTGGATGGTGTGGCAGATCGCACCCGCGCGGTGATGGAAGAGGCCGGGTACTACACCTGGCAGCAGTAATCCTCCCCTGAGGGGCGTGCGCGCCTGCCGCGCCCCTCCCTTTTTGTCCCGGAGAGCATGATGTCGATTGCACGCGTCAACAGATTGTCGCCCTACATGTTCATGGCGCCCGCCGTGATCATCATGGCCATCGCGCTGCTCTATCCATTGGGCTACATGATCTGGGGCAGTTTTCGCGACTGGAACCCGAGTCAGTCGATCGGCGAAGCCGAATATGTCGGTCTCAAGAATTACATCACCCTGTGGGGTGACCCGAATTTCCACGAAAGCATTGGCGTCACGTTGCGCTTTGCCTTTTTCGTAGTCTCGATCGAGATGGTGCTGGGGGTCGGTCTGGCCCTGCTGCTGGACCGTGACATTCGCGGCATGTCCGTGCTGCGCACCATGTTCATCCTGCCAATGATGATCGCGCCTGTCGTGGTGGGCCTGATGTGGCGCTACATGTACCATCCGACCATCGGCACGTTTAACCGCTTTCTCGAAAGCATCGGCCTGCCCAAGGTCGATTGGCTGGGCGATTACGCCCTGACCTCCATCATCATCGCCGACATCTGGCAGTGGACGCCTTTCATCTTCATCCTGTCGCTCGCGGCGCTGCAGTCGCTGCCGCGCTCGGCGCTGGAGGCGGCGCGGATTGACGGGGCGACGCCCTGGCAGCAGATCTGGCACATCAAATTGCCCCTCATGATGCCCGTCCTTATTGTCACCGGGCTGCTGCGCCTGATTGATGCGTTCAAGGTTCTGGAGGTGATCCTCGTGATGACCAATGGCGGTCCGGGCCTCAGCACGGAAATCCTCGCCCTGCGCATCTCGCGCACCGCAACCGAATTCCGCGAACTGGGCGTGGCGGCGGCCATGTCGAACTACTTGCTGATCCTGCTGTTGCTGCTGACAGTCGCCATGTTCGCCTTTACCCGCTTGCAGGAGGCGCGCGCCGCCCGCATTCGCGCCGCGGCGGAGGAGGGAAGCTGATGCAGAACACTCGTGCAAACCCCGCTTTCTTTGCCGTCATCGTCCTTCTGGTCTTCATGTCGGTGGGGCCCGTCCTTTTGATGTTCGCAAATTCGTTCAAGCTGGACGTGGACATCATCTCGGGCACGTCCGGCCTCTTGTTCCTGCCGACGATCCAGAACTACGAAACCGCGCTGTGTGATGTTCTGTGGTACGAGCCCGAACATCTTGATTTTTGCTCGCTCAAGTTCGGCGGGGCGTTCATCAATTCGATCATCATTGCGCTGATCTCGACTATCCTGACGCTGGTGATCGGCTCCATGGCGGCCTATGCGCTGGTGCGGTTCCGGTTCATGGGCCGCGACACTGTTTCGGTCTCGACGCTGATGGTGCGTATGGTGCCGCCTGCGGTGCTGCTGGTGCCTGTGTTTGGCCTCTGGAACAATGAATTCTGCCTCGACAAGGACGGTCTGATCGGTGGGGCGATCCGCGACATGGTTGGCGGGCGCGGGGATGTGTGCCTCGCGGGCACCCATTCCGGCATCATCCTGATCTACGTGGCGATGAACCTGCCCTTCGTGATCTGGATTTTGCAAAGCTTTATCGTACAGGTCCCCCGCAGCCTCGAAGAGGCGGCGCGCGTCGACGGGGCAGGGCCGTTTCAGGTCTTCTTCAAGGTGGTGCTGCCACTCATCAAACCTGGCCTTGCGGCGGCGGCGATCTTTACCTTCCGCATCGCGTGGAATGAATACCTTCTGGCCTCGGCCCTGTCGGACCGCAACACCAAGACGGTGCCGATCCTGATCGTCAACAACATGTCGGAATTCAATGTCGAATGGGGTGTGATCATGGCCACGGGTATGCTGCTGGCGATCCCGCCGATCATCTTCACCCTTCTGGCGTCACGTCAGATCATCACCGGCATGACCGCAGGTGCGGTCAAGGGCTGATGGACTGGCTGCTGGCCCCCATAGACGCGGCGCGCGGCCACGACGTCGGGCTGGCGGTGTCCTGGCACGGGCGCAGCATGGTTCTGGCCTGGGGTCTGATCGCGCCGCTGGCCGTGCTGATTGCACGCTATTTCAAGGTGATGCCGGGGCAGGACTGGCCGCGCGAGCTGGACAACCAGACATGGTGGCGCAGCCACTGGCTGGGTCAGTCGCTGGTTGTCCTGCTGACGGTGGCGGGCATTTCGCTGGTGTTTGGCGGCGGCGGTGATTGGAACCTGCACGCACGTCTGGGCTATGCAGTGCTGGTGCTGGCGCTGGCGCAGGTCGGCTTCGGCATCTTTCGCGGCACCAAGGGTGGCCCGGGCGAGGCGAGCCTGCACGGGGATCACTACGACATGACGCGCTGGCGGGTCACGTTTGAATGGGTTCACAAGGTTACAGGCTATGCTTTGCTGTTGCTCGCGGCGCTGACCATCTGCCTCGGCATGTGGCAGGCAAACGCGCCCGTATGGATGTGGTTGAGCCTCGGTTTGTGGTGGTTGGCCCTTGCGATCGCTGCCATGCGGTTGCAACGTCGGGGGCATGCAATTGACACCTATCAGGCGATTTGGGGTCCCGGGATCGAGCATCCCGGCAATCGGCGCAAGCCCATCGGGTGGGGCATCCGCCGTCCATCCGACCCACAGCCCGGAGAATGAACGGAGGCGCAGATGTTTGGCGTGATTGAGGGCACGGGGTTCGAGGTGATCGACCCGTCATTTGAGGCGTGTTTCGTCGGTCACGCGCGCGTTGAGCGGTTGTGGACCGGTGCGCGCTGGTCCGAAGGCCCGGTGTGGTTTGCCGCGGGGCGTTATCTCTTGTGGTCGGACATTCCCAACAACCGGATCATGCGGTGGGATGAAACGGACGGGTCGGTGTCGGTGTTCCGCGCGCCGTCCAACAACACCAACGGCCACACGGTCGACCGCGAGGGCCGCCTTGTGTCCTGCGAGCATCTGGGGCGTCGCGTGACCCGGACCGAACATGATGGCCGCGTGACGGTTGTCGCCGACAGCTATCAGGGCAAGCGCCTGAATTCGCCCAATGACGTGGTGGTCAAATCCGACGGATCAATCTGGTTTACCGATCCCAGCTACGGCATCCTGATGGACTATGAAGGCGCGCGCGCCGACAGTGAAATCGGCGCGTGCCACGTGTATCGCGTCTCCTCCGACGGCGAGATCAGCATCGCGGCGGATGACTATCTCAAGCCCAACGGTCTGGCCTTTTCACCAGACGAGAGCCTGCTTTACATCGCGGACACAGGCGCCACCCACACCGAGAACGGCCCCAAACACATCCGGCGTCATACCGTGGCGCAGGACGGCACGTTGTCGGGCGGAGAGGTGTTTGCGGAATGCACCAACGGCCTCTTTGACGGGTTCCGCTGTGACACGGATGGGCGCATCTGGACATCGGCGGCGGACGGCGTGCATTGCCTCGACACCGACGGCAGGCTGATTGGCAAGGTGCACATCCCCGAAATGGTGGCCAATGTCTGCTTTGGCGGTCCCAAGCTGAACCGCCTCTTTATCTGCGGGACAACGTCGCTCTATTCGATTTACCTGAACGTCAATGGGGTGTCGCCCGTATGACCCATGTTGCTCCCACGCTGACACTCACGCATGGCGGTGTCATGACCATGTTGCAGGCCGCCATCGAAAAGGCCGAAGAGATCGGCCAGCCCCAGTGTATTGTCATCGTGGACGCCAGCGGCGAGACGCTGGGTGAAATCCGGATGAGCGGCGCGAAATATCTCAGCCGCCGCAGCGCGCGCACCAAGGCGCGCACCGCCGCGTCCATCGGCGCGCCCAGCGACGCGATCCCCGAGGCTGTCCGCCCGCATATCGCAGCCGCCACACAAAACGCGGTCACGGGGTTGAGCGGTGGCTTGCCCGTGCGGATGACTGGCACACTTGTGGGCGGCATCGGCGTGGGCTCGGGATCCGGCGAACAGGACGTTGCCGTGGCCCAGGCCGCGCTGGCAGCCATTGGGGCAGAGGTCTAGGGCGCGCGCAGCCAGCCCAGCGTTGCATCCGTGTCGCCACCCGCTTTGTATTCGGCGCCCAGCGGCGCGTCCCAGCCCAGTGCCGCGATCTCGGCAAACACCTGCGCATAGTTGACCTCGCCGTGATCCGGTGCGCCCCGATCCGGTACGGAGGCAAACTGGATGTGCCCGATGATGGGCATGAGCGCACGCAGGCGCCCCGAAACGTCGCCTTCGGTCCGACCCACATGATAGCAATCGAACATCAGTTTGAGGTTGTCGGCGGCGACATCCGCAATCACCTCCGCCGCGTGGGCCGTGTCGCGCAGCGCGTAGCCGGGCGCGTCAAACGCATTGAGTGGCTCGATCAGCATCGTCATTCCGTGTTCCGCCCCCGCCGCGCAGGCATAGCGCAGGTTGGAGACAAAGGTCGCACGGGCGGTATCTGCCTCTGAAAATCCGGCCATGACGTGGATGTTGCGGGTGCCAAGGACCTGCGCATACGCAATGGCTTCATCAATGGCCGCGCGCGCCTCTGCTTCGCGCCCGGGGATCGCCGACAACCCGTTGTCGCCGCCTGCGACATCGCCGCGCCGCGTGTTCAGGCCCAGCATTTCTAGGCCGGTTTCCTCCAGCGCGGCTTTGACCTCGGCGGCGGGCGTGTCGTACGGCCAGTGACATTCCACTGCGTCAAAGCCCGCGCCATGTGCGGCCCGCACCGCATCCGGCAGGGGCCGGTCCGCCCAGAGAAACCCGAGGTTGGCAGAAAATCGCATTACGTGCTCCACATGTGACCGAGGTGATGCCAAGCCTGTCTCTGCCAGCGGACGCGGGTCGTCAAGGTTCGCCCGCCAGTTGCCTTGCGGCCTTTTCAAAGAAGTCTTCAGCCCCGAAATTTCCGGATTTGAGCGCGACAACGAGGTCGGGTCGCGCGCGCAGGGCAGGGACACCCGGATCAATCTCAGGCCCGATTTCAAGCGTGCCGAGGTTCAGCGCTTCGATCACGGCGCCCGAGGTTTCGCCACCGGCCGTGATGATCCGTGTGGCGCCGCCCGCAACGACCAGCCGCGCCACATCCGCAAAGAACGCCTCGAGCGCTTCGGATGAGGTCTCGCGCCCGAACCGGGCCTGAACCTGGGCCACCGCATCCGGATCGGCCGAGCTGTAGGCAAGCGGCAGCCCGTCTGTGCTGAGCAGCCAATCGGCGATATCCTCGGGGGTCAGCGCGCCCGTGATCACATCCGCCGCGAAAATCTCGCGCGCCGGGTGGCGTTCCGCGTGATGTGCGACCTGCCCCCTTGTCGCGACCGAACAGGACCCGGATACAGCCACCGCCTTGCCGGTCTGCCCGGACCAGGGCACTTGCGACGCAGTGCAGCCAAAATTTGCGGGCAACCCCAGAGCCACGCCCGAGCCACCTGTGATCAGCGGCAGATCCCGCGCGGCGCGCCCGATCTCGATCAGGTCCGCGTCGCGGATGGCGTCGACGACGATATGACGGCGACCTGCCGCGTGTTGCGCATCAAGCGCGCGCGCGATCCGGTCCGCACCGGCAAACACATCCGCAACAGCCACGTGGCCGACGCTGTGCCGGGTTTGTGGCGCCAGCCAGCGGCGGATATCGCTGTCGGTCATCGGCGTCAGCGGGTGGTTTTCCATGCCGGACGTGCTCAAAAGCGTATCGTTCACAAAAAGATGGCCCTGATAGAGGGACCGCCCCGTGCCGGGAAAGGCCGGGCAGACGATCACCCTGTGGGCGTCCAGCGCTTCCGCCAGCGCGTCCGCGACCGGCCCGATATTGCCTTGCGCGGTCGAGTCAAAGGTCGAGCAGTATTTGAAAAAGAACTGTGTGCAGCCCTGCGCCCGCAACCACTCCAGCGCGGCCAGCGATTGCGCCACCGCCTCGTCGGGGGCAATGGAGCGGGACTTGAGGGCAACGACGCCCGCCTGCACATCGGCATCGGCCGGCGCGTCCGGAATACCCGTGTACTGCACCGTGCGCATGCCCTGTTTGGCCAATGTGTTGGCCAGATCGCTCGAGCCCGTAAAATCGTCGCCAATACATCCCAGCAGCATCACGCGTCTCCCGGCAGGGTCAGGCCCGCATCCTGCGCGTAGACCTTGGCCACTGCTGCATCGTCTTCCTGCCCCAGCCCCATTTTCACCGCCTCGAGGTACCGGCCCAGTGCGGCGGACGCGATGGGCGCGGGAAATCCGATGTCGTTGGCGATGTCCAGAACGATGCCGAGGTCCTTGGGCCAGATGTTGACCTGGCTGTGCGGCGTATAGTCCCCGTCCACGATGTGTGGTGCGCGATTTTCCAGCATCCAGCTTGAGCCCGCGCATTTGCTGATCACCTCTACAAATTTGCCCGGCGTGACGCCTTGGGTCATGCCAAAGGTCAGTGCTTCGGCCATGGTTGCGATGTGAACCCCGGCCAGCAACTGGTTGACGGCCTTCATGGCCGAACCGGCACCGGCTGCCTCGCCCAGTTCGAACACGGTCTCCGCCGTGGCGTCCAGCATGGGCCGCGCGGCGGCAAAGGCGGCGTCGGTGCCCGACGCCATGATCGATAGTTGACCCGCCGCCGCCTTGACCGCACCACCCGATATGGGCGCGTCAAGGTAGTGGACACCGTGAACAGCGCATCGCGCTTCCATATCGCGCGCGAAATGCGGTGAAACCGTCGCGCAGGCCATCACGACGCTGCCCTTGCGCATTCTGGGAACGAGCGCGTCCGGGCCAAACAGCACGGCGTTGGTCTGGTCGGCGTTCAAAACGGCAATGATCGCGCCGTCCAACATGTCGACGGCGTCACTCAGCGCGCCGGGCGCGCCACCTTCGCCGCGAAAACGGTCCATCTGCGCCGCGACCACATCTACCCCGTAGGTGACGTGCCCCGCGCGCAGGCACGATTGCGCAATGCCGTATCCCATGGACCCAAGCCCGATGACTGCAATGGTGGATGGGTGAGACATGGGGGACCTCGATTCTGGGGTGCAATACACCGCCACTATGGCGGAACTATTTTCGAGATTCTACAGTTCTAAGGATTATCTTTAGAATTATGGATTAGCGACAAAAGTTCGGCAAAAAGCGCGTCTCCCGAAAGAAGCCGGTCGCGCATCGCCCAGATCGCGGTTTGCCGGGCAGGGCGAAGCGATCGCGTCATCGTCCGGAACTTCGCCGCGACCTCATCCATCGCCATTGGCACCTCGGGTCCTCCCTTGGCGTGGGTGTCGCCCGAGGTGAGCGTGTGGCCCGTGGTCAGGTGCACCGTGATGTCCGACCAGCGGCCTTCCGGGAAGCGTTGCGTGTGGCGGGCATCCTCGCGCACGGTGATCTTGGGCAGCTGGGCCGCGACGCCCGCGTCGCGCAATCCGGCGCCCTGCACCTGTTCAGGCCCAACCGTGCCATGCACCAGCAGGCTGGCCAGCGCAAAGGGCAGGGAGTACTGCGCCTGCGACGTCGTATCGGGCATACCGGGATAGAGTGCTGCGGCTTCGGCAAAGGTGCGCACGTCGATTGCCGTCACATCGTCTGCACCGAAACCATGTGCCCTCATCAGGTCATCAAGCGCACCAAGAGCGGCGTGTGCCCAGCGGCAGATCGGGTAGGGCTTGATGTAGTTCAACTCAACCGTCCACGTCTGGCCAAGGTCGGCCCAGTGCCGGGCAACGTCGGGCGCGTCCACGGTGATGGCAGGGGCGCCCTCGAAACCATCTTCGGTCATGAGCGCCGCCATGGCACCAACAAGCGCGCCCATCCCCGAGCCATCGTGCAGCATTGTCGGGTTGGCGATCTCGCGCATCATCTGACTGCGTGGCCCGTGATATTCCGCGATTCCAAGCGCGTGGCGCAGCGTCTCGGCATCATGACCGCGCAGACGGCAGCCCAATGCGGCCACACCGAGGGCATTCCACGCCCCGGACGTGTGATAATCGTCCACTGTCGCGTGCAATGCGATGGCTGCGCGGGCCGCGACTTCGTAGGACATGGCAAGCGCCGTCAGCGCGTCGCGCGCGGAAAGATCCGGCATCCCTTCCGCGAAGGCGCAGAGGGCGGGCACAACAGCACAGCCAATATGGCCTTTGGTCGGGTTGTACCCGTCATGAGCATCGAGGTTGTCGATCTGCGTGGCCGCGGCAAAACTCGCGCCGACAATCGACGTGGTGCGACCGTCAAAGAGCAGCGTCGCCGTGTCGGCCTGCGAACCTGCTGCATGAAAGCGCGCAGCATGGTCGCGTGCAATCCGGCCTGCATCGAGCGACGCGGCACCAGCCGCAACGCCCAGCGTGTCGATGAGCAGCGTCGCCGTCATCGCCAGCGCACTGTCCGGTACATCCAGTGGCCCAAGTGTGAATGCTGCGATGTCATCGAATGTCATGACGCCAGACTAGTGCCCGATTCCCGCGAGCGGAGGTCCAAAACCGACAAGATCGCCAAGCACATAGCGGCACCTGTGTCCGCATATCACCCGCAGCAAGTTGGCGCGTTATGCAAAGGTAAACGCGTTCACGGTGTCCGCGAAACCCTTCAGACGGACATCGGCGATCTCGCGGGTACCTGATGTGTCCTGCAGGCCGGCACGTGTCGTCTGGTCAAACAGGATGTTGCACCCCGCAACCTTTGTGTGCGCTTCGAGCCGGGCCGCAAGGTTCACGGTTTTGCCTATGCATGTGTAGGTCGCGCGGTGCTGCGTGCCCGTGTATCCAGCGACCACTTCACCCGTGGCGATCCCGAAACCGATCCGCAAGGGCGCTTCTGCGATCGCGGCACGCTCTTCATTCAGCGCTGCCGTCATCGCCAGCATGTCCTGTGCGGCGGACACCGCGCATTGCGCCGAATTCTCCAGCGGGTTTGGCGCACCAAAGAGCGCCATGAGCCCATCGCCGACCATCAGGCTTACGATGCCCCCCTGACTGGACACCGCGTCGAACATCAACGTGTAATATGTGTTGATCAGGTCAATCGTGGCTTCTGGTGTCATCGTCTCGGACATCGCGGTGAAATCCCGGATATCGCAGAACAGGACTGTCGCCACACGGCGCTCCCCGCCAATGGCGAACCCGCTTTCGGTAAGCTGATCCGCAACCTCCTCGGTCGCGAAGCGGTTCAGCAATTCCTTTTGTTCGTCCTGCAGTCGCTTGCGTTCGAGGCTGGCACTCACCCGGGCCCTGAGCAGCACTTTGTTCACCGGTTTTGGAATGTAGTCCGCAGCACCCAGTTCGATACATCGCACGACATTGTCGAGCCCTTCGACCGACGAGGTCACGATCACGGGCAAGTTGCGCAGGGCGGGGATGCTCTTGATCGCTTCGAGCACTTGAAAGCCGTTCATCTCGGGCATTTCGATATCCAGAAGGAGGATGTCGAACCGGTCCGACGCCAGCATTTCCATTGCGATCCGACCGTTTTCGGCGACAGACACGCGATGGCCCAGCATCTCGACGCTGCGCGTCAGAAGCAGGCGGTTCACCTTGTTGTCATCGACAATCAGCACATGTCCGGGCGTGTCAGTCATCGCGCAAAGCCTTGAGCGCCGTTTCCGTTTCCGACCACGTGGTTTCAAGATCTCCGACCGGGGGCGTCGCATCCGCCAGACCGGTCAGTTCCATGTGCCGCGACAGGTCAGCCAGCGCCGTCGCACCGAAAATCTCCGCATTCGATTTGATCGAATGTGCCGCGCGGCGATAGCTGTCCTCATCCTGCGCATCCGCCGCCGCCTTGAGGGTGGCCAGCATCGCAGGGACTTCGCTCAGAAAGGTGTCGAGAAGCTCTGCTGCAAAGTCCGCGCCCATTGCATCACATAGCTCGGCATAGGTTGCGGTGTTCACCATCTCTCGGGTCATTCCTGATCCTCTCGCGCTGTCGGTACGTTCAAAAGGGCTTCGACGAGGCGATCCACCCGGATCGGCTTGGCGATATAGTCGTCCATGCCTGCGGCCATGCACATTTCGCGGTCGCCCTGCATCGCATTGGCGGTCATCGCGATGATGCGCGGGCGGGACGCGCCATGCGCGCTGTTGATCCGGCGCGCGGCCTCAAGCCCGTCCATTTCGGGCATCTGCACATCCATCAGGACAACGTCATAGGTCTGGCGCGCCACGCTTTCGCAAGCCTCAATGCCGTTGCTGGCCAGATCGATGCGATAGCCCATCTGTTCGAGCAGCCGCGTGGCGAGTTTCTGGTTCACCAGGTTGTCTTCGGCCAACAGAATGCGCAGGGGATGACGTTTGGCCATATCCGGGTCCGATTGCGGCTTGCCGGGTGTCCTGGGTTTGACCTTGGTCGCGACGGCCGGGGCAAAAATCGTGACCAGAGTGTCGAACAACTGGGACTGGCGCAGCGGTTTGGCCAAAGCGGCGGCAAAGAGATCCTTGTCCTCTGCCGTGTCGCGCAACCCGAGGGAGCTGAAGAGAATTTTCGGCAATTCCGGTTTGCGCCTTTGCATCTGCCGCGCCAGGTCGATGCCGTCCATTTCGGGCATGTGCATGTCGAGGATCGCAAGATCAAAGTCCTGCCCGGCATCCAGCGCCTTCAACGCTTCGGATGGCGCGGAAAATGCCGTGGTTTGCGCCCCCCACTTCTGCGTCTGCAAGGTGAGGATCTTGAGGTTTGTCGCGTTGTCGTCAACGACCATGAGGCGTTTGCCCTGCAGTTCGGACTGTTCGCCGATCAGGTTGCGGCTTTCGGTGTCGGGCAGCGCGGCGGGCTTGGCGTCGATGGTGAAGTGAAAGGTCGAACCCTTGCCCGCGCCGTCGCTTGCGGCCCACATGGTGCCACCCATGAGTTCTGCAAGCCGCTTGGAAATGGCGAGGCCCAGCCCGGTGCCGCCATATTTTCGGGTGGTGGAACTGTCGGCCTGACTGAAGGACTGAAAAAGACGGCTCATGCCTTGTTCGGTCAACCCGATGCCGGTATCGCGCACGCTGAATTCGAGCGTTGTCTTGCCCCGGTCCGAGCGGGCAGCCGTCACGGACAAAACCACCTCGCCCGCATCTGTGAACTTCACCGCATTCGACAACAGGTTGAGCAGAATTTGCCGCAGCCGCGTCAGGTCGGCGCTGATCGCGACAGGCACGCTGTCGTCGTATATATAGGCCAGTTCCAGTTGCTTTTCGGCAGCCCGCCCACTGATCAGGTCCAGCGCGCTTTCGATGCAATTGCGCAGATCAAAGGGGTGATCCTCGATGTCCATCTGCCCCGCTTCGATCTTGGAGAAGTCGAGGATTTCGTTGATGATGCCGAGCAGGGCATCGCCGCTGTCGCGAATGGTGCGCGCATAATCATCCTGCTCGGCGTTCAGGGCTGTGTCCATCAGCAAGCCGCTCATGCCGATGACCGCGTTCATGGGCGTGCGGATTTCGTGGCTCATGGTGGCGAGGAACGCGCTCTTGGCCTCGTTGGCCTGTTCGGCCTCCTCGCGGGCCTCCTGCGCCTCCTTGAAGAGGCGGACATTTTCGATGGCGATGACAGCCTGATCGGCAAATGACTCCGCCAGCTTGATATCGTCCACGCTGAAGGGTGTCGGATTTTTGCGGATAAAGCTGAACCCGCCAAGACAAGTCTTCCCGCGCATCATTGGCACGCCCAAAAAGGCTGAATATCCGTATTTCTCATGCATCCTTCTGGCAAACGGGGGCATATCTGCACCGGACACATCAGGAACGTGCCGCGTCTTTCCGGACAAGAGAACCGAAGCCTGAAAGCTATGCTCGGGGTCCAACGGGTGTCGGGTTTTCTCGAAATCGGTAATCAGGCCCTGCGGCTCGGCGAGCGCGGTCTGCCACCAGCATTCGTCGTCCGAAAGGACGGCCACCGCCAGATCACAAGACACCAGCCGCGTGGCTTGCTGCACGATCATCTCGAACACCGGCTTCGTATCGTTGGGCGATTGACTTATCACGCGGAGGATGTCCGCACTTGCCGTTTGCCGCGCGAGGGAGGCCTGCGTTTCATTGAACAGCCGCGTGTTTTCGATGGCGATCACGGCCTGGTCGCTGAAGGATTGAGCCATGGCCAACTCATCCGCGTCAAACGCACGTGGCGTTTCGCGCACGAACAAGAGCACGCCGACGCACTTGTCCTTACGCAAAAGCGGCAGTGCAAGCGTGGCCCGCGCTCCGCCCTCTCTTTCAAGTTCGCGCTGATCTTTTGCGGGCAAATCGACAGCCGTCCAGTCCGGCGAATGCGACATCTGCTTTGACAGGATCACACGCGATGGAATGTTGTCTTCGGGATCTACCGGATAGCGCGCCGTATGCACGATATCCTTGACGCCGTGTTTGTCGGCCACGGCCGCATTCCACAGCTCTGTTCCGTCCGTCTCGACCACAACGGCCCTGTCACAGGACACCAGTGAGACCGCCAACTGCACGATCTTTTCGAAAACGGGTGTCACATTGTCGGGCGACCCGCTGATGACGCGCAGGATATCCGCACTCGCCGTTTGTCGCGCCAATGCGGCCTGCGTATCATTGAACAGGCGGGCGTTTTCGATCGCGATAAGTGCTTGATCACAAAAGCTTTCGGCCAGTTCGATCTCTTCGGCGCTGAAGGCGCGTGCTTCGCTGACGCGGGTGCAAACAAGGACACCCAAGGTGCTCTCGTCCCGCACCAGCGGCAAAAACATCGCCGTTTTCATGCCGAATTTGGGCACGGTGACACGTTCATGCACCGGCAATGCCACGGCGTCCAGATCGGGGATGTGCAACATCTTTCCGCTTTCGAACACCTGCGATGGATAGTTGAGCGCGGGGTCGATCGGCACCGGATCGGGATTGAGATTGGCGATACGGCCAGCCTTTTGAAAACCACCTTCCGGAATGAAATGGTCGCCCTTGCGGATCATGATGGCGGCCCCGTCGCATGACAGCAAACGGATCCCGGTCTCGGCAATGGCTTCGAACACGGGGCTCGCATCGGCCTGTGCGCTGCTGATCACCCGAAGGATATCTGCGCTGGCCGTCTGGCGCGCCAATGACGTCTGTGTATCGTTGAACAGACGCGCGTTCTGGATCGCGATGACGGCCTGATCGGCAAAGCTTTCCAGCAGGGAAATGTCCTCGGCGGCAAACGGTTTCACTTCGCGCCGGTAAAGCGCAATCGATCCGATGCCCTGGCCCTTGTGGACAAGGGGAATGGTCAGATGCGTGCGGATGCCTTCTTGATCGACTGCGCGGCGCCGGGCTGTGTCCCCTGCACGGTAGAGATCGGTTTCACGCAGATCGTCGATATGAATGGGGCGCTTGTCCAGAATACTGACCGGAATGGACAGGCCTGGCTCCAGCGCCCAGCGGGTCTTGCCAAGCTCGAACGCGGCAAGCTGGTCGCCGTGATGGGCGACGAGTTCGACAAAGCGGCGATCTGCATCCACAAGGCCAAGGCTGGCCATCGGCGCCTCGCACAATTCGGCCGCCCGGCTGAGGATCGCGTCGAACACCGGTGCAAGGTCGTCCTGCGTTTCACTGATGACCCGCAGGATATCGGCGCTGGCCGTCTGGCGGACAAGGGCGGTCTGTGTCTCGTGGAACAGCCGCGCATTCTGGATCGCGATCACCGCCTGATCGGCAAAGGTTTCAAGCAGCGCAATGTCCTGATCGGTGAACGGTTTGACCTCGCGCTTGTAGGCCGCGATGTTGCCAATCACCTCGTCATTGTGGATCAGCGGGATCGCCAGAAACGTGCGCACCCCTTCCACATTAACCACCCGGCGACGCAGCGCGTCGCCGGTACGGTAGCGGTCGGTGTCCTTCAGGTCGTGGACGTGGTTCGGCGTCTTGGTGTGGAAAACGAGCGTTGTGGCACTTGGGTTTTCGATGTCCCAGACGGTTTCCCCGACCTTCAGGTCGTTCAGATCGTCGCCCCAGTGCGCCACCAGCCTGGCGGTTTTGCGATCCTTCGAGGCAAGGTTGAGGCTGACCATGGGCGCTTCGCAAATTGTCGCCGCCCGCGCGAGGATCGCCTCGAACGCAGGCTCCGCGTCCTCAACCGAGTTGGAGATGACCTCAAGGACTTCAGCCGTCGCGGTTTGCCGCTCAAGGGCTTCCTCCACGTCCGCTGTGCGGGCTTGCGATTCCTGCATCAGTCGCGCGTTTTCGATGGCAATGCTGGCCTGCGCGGCAAAGCTCTGGATCAATTCGATATTTGACGCCGATGGCGGAGCGGTATCGGGCCAGGCCACAATGACCGCCCCCAGATCTGGGTCCCCACGCGGATCGGCACGCCCAGCATACGCCGCCACCCGACGGCTTTTGCCAGTTCGGGCGCATAATAGACGTCCCCGCTTTGCGCGTCTTCGATTTGAACCACTTGCCCGGTTTGGACCACCATGGCCGACATGTGGCCCTTGCCCTCGGTGAACGGGTAATCGGCCATCAGTTCCGCGGCGAGATCCGGGGGAAACCCATACTGCGCACAGAAGTGGTAGGCTTCCCCGTCAAAGCGATCCAGAACGCAGAACGACGCCCCGCACAACTCCGCGGCTTTCTGTACCACGAGGTCGAAGACCGGTTGTGTGTCTTTGACGGACTGGCTGATCGCGTGCAGGATTTCCGAGGTGACTTTCTGCCGTTCAAGTGCCTCTTCTACCTCTGTCGTGCGGGCCTTAACCTCGTCGAAAAGCTGCGTATTGTTGATCGCAATGACCGCCTGGTCGGCAAAGGTCTCGACCAGTTCGATCTGACGTCTGGAAAACGGACCCGGCGTTGGCCGGGCCAGGTCGAAAACGCCGATCACCTCACCGTCCCGGAACATCGGCACCGCGATGATCGAACGCCAACCGCCAAGTTCGGTCGACTGCGGGTTGTCGAATTCCGCGTCCTCCGCGATGTCGGGGATATGGATCGTCGCACGGTCGAGCACCGCACGCCCTGCAACGCTGCGCCGGTCGAGTTTGTGCGGGTTGGCCAGATGGTAATCGACCATCTCGGGGGGGCAGCCGAAATTGGCACCAAGACGCAGCTCATCCCCAACCCGATGGAAGAGGATGCAGATGGTCCCATCGCACAGCCGCGCCGCCGCCTCCAGCAGCGTTTGCAACACGGTGGGCAAGTCAAAGGCCGCCTGGCTGATTGTCTTCAGGGCTTCTGCCGTGGCTGTCTGCTGCGCAAGTGCTTCCTGCGTCTCGGTAAACAACCGCGCGTTTTCAATGGCAATAACGGCCTGGTCCGCAAATGTCTGGATCAGGGCGATTTCATCATCGGTGTAGGGCTTCACGACGTCGCGCGGATGCAGCAGACATCCGATCCCGACACCATTATGGATCAGCGGAATGAAAAGGTTGGTCCGCATCCCGGCATCTTCGACCATGGGCACAAAGCGTGGATCGCGACGCTTGTACTCCTCGGTTTCGGCCATGTCGTGAATATGGATGACCTCTTTGCCGATGATCGCCTTGGGCGTAATGGACTGTGCCGGGTCCATCGGAAACCGCTGGTCGTGGAACATCTGCGTGATGTAGTCCGGCACGTTTTCACTGGCGGCGAGGCGTTGGTACGCATCGCCTTCTCGGCCCAGAACCAGCGCCGAGAACGACGCGCCCAGCAAACGATGACCAAGCTCTACGATCTTTTCAAAAACGGGTTGCTCGTCGTCACGGCTGCGGCTGATGACGGACAGAACCTCCCGCGTCGCGGCCTCCCGTTCCACCTGTTTTTGAACGGCTTGGAACTGGCGCTGGTTTTCGATGGCGATGACCGCCTGAAGCGCAAAGGCTTGCACAAGCGCAATCTCGTCCGCCGAGAACGGCGCGCGTCTGTTTCGGAACAGGGTAATTGCACCGATTGCCCCGTGCTGCCCGACGAGCGGGACAAAGAGAACGCTGCGGATGCTGCTGTCATCCACCATGGACTGCACAACGGGGCTGCCTGCCGCGTAAAGATCGCTTTCGCCCATATCTTCGAACGCGATCAGTCGCGCCTCGACAATCGACCGCGCGGCGTAAGACAGGTCGGGGTCCATCTTCATGCCGCCTGTTTCAAACAGTTCAAGCGCCATCGGCTCCATGCCGATATGCGCGGCAAGCGTCTGGAATTCATCCTGCGGGGTTGCGAGGATCAGACCCGCCATCTGCGCGTTGCACAGGGCAACGGCATTGGTCAAAATGGTTTGGAAGACAGGGCCGTCGTCGTCCCGGGACTGGCCCAGGACCTGCATGACCTCGGACACTGCTGCCAATTGTGCTGCCACCCCGTCCACTTCGGCATCGCCTTGCCGGGGCTTTGATGCGCGGTGTTCCGTCGCGGTTGCTTTCGATTTGCTCAAGGCGCTTGTCTTTCAATCAACAAAGACTGCAAACCCGCTTGAGACAACGCAGACGCCTGCAGTTTTCAATGTGTTAAGGGCTAGCACGCACCGGTTTGCGTGGAAAGCGGCAAGGAGCGTGCAGGCCGCGGGCGACATCTGTCATGGCCGGCAACCGGCGATCAGTGCCCGAAATGCTTCGCAGACAGAGGATGGTCGCGAGCGCCGCGGATGGCGGCCCGGACGGGCCGTGTCGCGGGGACGGGTCTCGTTGGCTCTTCGCCGCGCTGGCGAACATTCGGTCGCGTATGTGTATGAAATAGAACACAAAACTATGCACTATTCCCCAAACTCGCAGGTTTTGAGGCAACATTGGCGCTCAATCCGCGCTTTTCCCCGTTAAGGCCCAAAAAAGTTAATGCAAAACATCCCTAGATCGGCATTTTTGTTGTCACCGCTCAGCGACAATACCGCAGATCCAAAAACAATACGGCACCAGCCGAGCGCAAGGGATGATGATGACGAAGCTTTCTTCAACCGCAGCTGCGGTTTTTGCCTTGTCTTGCAGTTTTTTGAATGTGCAATCGGCCGATGCGACGCCGTTCACAACCAATGTTCCCGGCACAAGCATCGCGTTGCCAAGCGCCTATCCCGAAGCCGGCGGTGTCGTCATCGTCATGGAGGGGATCAACGGTCAGATCTACTACCAGTTCAGCGACCCCAATGGTGCGTTCCGCGGCTTCAACTCGAACGGTCGGCCGTCGCGGTTTCGCGGCAACCCCTTCACGATCAACGATCCGATCCCGCTGGATTGCGGTATCCGCAGTTGCACCGACTATTTCGGCGGCGCGATTGCGCAGGTCTATGTCCGGTTTTCGGCCTTTGATGGTGACACCCAGCCCGGCGGCTTTGACGAAAACGATATCAGCCTGATCCTGAATGGCGTGAACGTTGGCAGCTGGTCCGGTCTGACCACGGAACGGACCAACACGTCCGGGACGGTCAGTCAGGGGTTCACCACCGGTTTCGGGAACAACACGTTCAACACCGGTTGGTTTTCCTCGACCAATCCGACGTTGTTGAACAGCCTGCTCACCACCGGGCAGACCACCACACAGGTTCTTGATGACGACCCGAACGACAACTATTGGGACTTTCGCCGGGGCAACAGCCTGGGCAATGAAGACCTGCGTACGGTTGCACCCGGTTACGAATTCGAAAAGACGACCACAGCGACGGATTACACCAGTGTCGGCGAAGTGATCACCTACACCTACACGGTCACGAATATCGGGTCGGTGAACATCAACAACCTTTCGGTGGTTGATGACAAGGTGAACGGGCAGGGGGGGACGGTCACGTGTGACCGCACGACCATCAATGAGACAACGGGCGGCGGTTCGCCCGAGGTCGCGACCTGTACCGCGCCCTACACGGTCACGCAGGAAGACATCGACGCAGGCAGCCTGACGAACATCGCCCGCGCGAACGGCGATCCGGAGTTCGGCCAGTTGGGCGAAGTGCAGGCCAGCGTAACCCTGCCGGGCCCCACGGCAGCGCCTGACCTGACCGTGACCAAGGTCGCGCGGCAGACAACCTTTTCCGCGGTGGGCGAGGTTATCACCTATGACTACGAGGTCGAAAACACCGGAAACACCACGCTCACGGACGTGACCGTAACTGATGACCGAATTGCATCGCTCAGCTGTACGCAGGCGTCCTTGTTGCCGGACGCCACGCTGACCTGTTCGGCCAGCTACACGGTGACACAGGATGACCTCGACGATTTTGCCGTGAACGGAACGCCGCTCACCAATGTGGCGACGGCACAGGCGCAGGACCGCGGCGGCGCAACACTGACACGCACGGTGAACGAAACTGTAGATGGTCCGGCGGCGGCCCCGGCCATTGTGGTGACCAAGACAGCGCTACAGCAGAACTTTGACGCCGAAGATGACGTGCTGCAATTCCGGATCGAGGTCACCAACACGGGTAACGTCACATGGCCCGGTCCGCCAGCGATCACCGACGCGCTGGTCACGGACGCCGGGGGCACGGTCAGCTGCCCGGCGGGGTCGGTTGCGCCAAACGGGTCCGTGATCTGTACCGCTGAATATACCGTGAGCCAGGATGACGTGAACGACGGCGAGGTGCTCAACGAAGCGACCGCCAGCATTACCGTCGGGGGCGTCACAGTGAGTGACACCGGCAATGTGACCGTGCCGGCGGTGCAGACCACGGGTCTGACACTGGTCAAGCAGTTGAACGCGGCAAGCGCCACCAGCTTTGACGCCCCGAACGTGACGCTGATCTATGATTACGTGCTGACGAACACGGGCAATGTCACGCTGACATCGCCTGCCATTGATGACGACAGGGTGTCGGTGACCTGTACCGCCACGGAAATCCTGCCGGGCACATCGGTAACCTGTACTTCCGACAACTACCTGACCACGCAGGAGGATGTGGATGCGGGCGGTGTGACCAACATTGCCACGGCAACAGCGGATGACCCGGACGCGGTCGAGGTGTCCAGCAACAGCGATCAGGTCACGGTCGATGCCGACCAGATGCCCGAGCTGACACTGGACAAGCAGGCCCCGGTCGTGGCGCCGGTGGCGTTCTTTGAAGGTGAAACGATCGTCTACACCTACGAAATCACCAACACGGGCAATACGACCTTTACCGGTGCGATCACTGTCGATGATGACCGTTTTGCCGCTCCGATTGATTGCGGCAGTGCAGATCTGGACATTGGCGCAAGCCGGACCTGTCAGGCGACATACACGGTCACTGCTGCGGACGAGGCGCTTGGCTTTGTGACCAACACGGCGACGGCGACCGATGGCACAACGACGTCGAATGCGGACACGGAAACGGTGCCGCAAGACGGAACGGATGCGCTGGAACTGACCAAGGTTGCGGATCTGGCCTCGGTGTCGAGCCTGTCTGACGTCATCACCTATACCTTCACCGTGACCAATGTGGGCGACCGGTCCATCGGAACGGGACGGACGATTACAATCAACGATCCGCGCCTGGGCACGGTGACCTGCGCGCAACCTGTCCGGATTTTCCCGGTGGGGCAGGGGTCGCCGAATGCGATCACCTGTACCGGCAGCACCAGCCCCACCCAGGCTGAACTGGACGCGGGCGAGGTCGTCAACACGGCCACCGCGCAGTTCACACGCCAGAACGGCGGCAACCCTTTCACCGTGGTTTCGCCGTCGGCAGAAGCCGTTGTGCCGGTTGCGATCACACCGGCCTTCACGCTGGACAAGGTCGGACCGACCCAATTCACAGCCGTGGGTGAGCAGATCACCTACACTTTCAACGTCACCAACAGCACAGAGCAGACGATTGCAACGGCGACCGTCACCGACCCGCTGATCCCGGGCCTGTCCTGTGACCTGACGGATATCGGGCCTCTGGCGACCGAACAGTGCACGGGCACCTACACCGTGACGCAGGCGGATGTCGACGCCGAGAGCATTTCGAACACAGCGACGGTCAACGGCATGTCGAGCACGGGCCAGACGCTCGACCCCGCCTCGGACACCGAGGTGACGCCGATTGACCCGGCGGCGGCCACGCAATCGGTGAATCTGTCCAAAACCGCCGATGTGACCGAGTTCTCGTCCGTCGGTGACCAGATCCGTTACAGCTTTGCCGTGGCGAACACCGGGACACAGACGCTCACGAATATCGTTGTAACCGACCCTCTGGTGTCGCTCAGCTGCACGATCCCTGTGCTTGCACCCAACAGCACGGACAGCACCTCGTGTCAGGCCATATACACGGTCACGCAGGCCAATCTGGACGCAGGTGCCGTGGACAACACCGCCAGCGTGACGGCCCCGGGTACAACGGGCGACAGCAGTTCCCTGACCGTTCCGGCGGCCAGCCGGGACGCCGCCTTTACCATCGACAAGGACGCCGACGACGCGGTGAATGTCGTGGCGGGGCAGGTGGTCACCTACAGCTACAGGGTGACGAATACCGGCAACGTGACCTTGTCGAACGTCGCTCTGACGGACACGCATGTGAGCGCATCCGGCGCGCAGTCGCTGACCATTTCCGGCGGCGGGAACACGGGCAGCATCGCACCCGGTGACGATGTGACCCTCACCGCGACATATACGGTGACGCAGGACGATATCGATTCGGGCAATGCGCTGACCAACACGGTCAACGGCACAGGCACGCCGCCGGCGGGTGTGACGCCGCCCACGGCCTCCGATACCGAAACCGTGACGGTCGAACCGGCCAATGTTGATCTGCGTGTGGTCAAGTCCGAGGCAGATGGGTCCGGCACCTTTGGCGCTGTGAGCAGCATCGAAGCCTATACGTTCCGGGTGTTCAACGACGGCAACGTGACGCTGAGCAATCTGACCCTGACAGATGATCTGACCGGCTTCACCTGCACGCTGCCCGATCTGCAACCCGGGACGTTCACCGACACCTGCGCAAGCGCATTGGCGTTGGGAGATGACTACACAATCACCCAAGGCGACGTCGACGCGCGGTTCCTGACCAACGACGTGACCGTCACAGGCAATGCCCCCGGCGGCGCGGCCGTGTCCGCGACAGATAGTGTGACATTGAGTGGCCCGACACAGACCCCCGCCATCACGATGGCCAAGACGGCGACAGCAGGCGCCGGGTTCACGTCTGTGGGCGACACGCTGACGTATGACTACGTGGTCACGAACGCTGGCAATGTAACCCTGACCGAAGCGATCACCATCACAGATGACCGTGTGTCCGTGACGTGCCCGGCCTTGCCGCAAGGCGGGCTGGCGCCCGGCAGCACCTTGACCTGCACGGCTTCGGACACGGTCACGCAGGCCGATCTGGACGCGGGCAGCGTGACCAACCGGGCCACCGCAAGCGTTACGCAACCCGTCGTGCCGGACACACCCGGTGGCCCGACAGAGGTCACGGCGACGTCGCCCGAACAGACGGAAACCGTGAACGCCGCGCAAACGCCCGGCCTGTCCATTGCCAAGGGTCTGGCAGCAACTTCGGCGAGCAGTTTTTCGGCCATCGGTGACACGATTACCTATGAATACACCGTTACAAACACCGGCAACGTCACGCTCACCGACACGATCAATGTCAGCGATGACCGTATCGCGGGTGGCGTGGCGCAGTTCTGTTCTGATGCCGATCTGGCACCGGGCGACAGCCTCACCTGTACCCTTGTCTGGACAGCCGATCAGGGGGCCATCGACGATGGCGAAGTGACCAACATCGCGACCCCGGCCACGACGTTTGGCGGCAATCCGGTGCCGGCGACCAGCGACACGCTAACGGTTCCCGCGGTGCAGACACCCGCGCTGACCATGCTCAAGGAGTTCGTGTCGATCACGGACCCCGGCCCGCCATCCGGTCCGGGCGGATTTGCGGCGGGCAATGTGGTCGCCTATCGCTACACGGTCACGAACTCGGGCAACACCACGATTACGACGGAACCCACCGTTTCCGACAACCTGATACCTGCATCCGATATCAGCATCGACGCGCCGTTCCCGGCAGGGGGCATGGCGCCGGGTGATGCGGTGACCTTTACCGGCACTTACGTGCTCACGATCCCCGACATCCAGTTGGGCAGCGTCACGAACAACGCCACCGCGACATCTGGTGGTGTGACGTCGAACCCGGAATCCGAGACAATTCCCGTGGGCGCCAATCCGGCCATTTCAATTGCGAAATCCGCGCTCCAGACGTCGTTCACCGCCGTTGGGGACGTGATCGACTATGAATATGTGGTCGAGAACACGTCGCAGGGCGCGCCCGCGCCCGCCTTTGCCAACGCCATCACCGTCACGGACGACCGGACAACGGTGTCCTGCCCCGCACCGGCGGGCGGTCAGTTGCAGGTCGGTGAGACGATTACGTGTACCGCGTCCTACACGGTGACCCAGGATGACCTCGACGCTGTGGCGCAGGGGCAACCCGGTGGCTTCGTAACCAACGTGGCCACCGCCAATACGACATTCGGCGGTCAGCCGGTGCAATCGCCGGCGGACACTGTGACCGTACCGGCGGTCAATGACCCCGCGCTGACCGTCGCCAAGACCGTCTCCGGTGGGCCGAACCCCGCGGGCGCGGGCGACACGATCACCTATGCGATCCTGACCACGAACAGCGGTGACACCACGGTGAACGGGATCGACGTCAGTGACCCAATGCTGGCCAGCCTCAGCTGCTTTGATGGGGCGAGCAATGCGGGCGCGTCCGTGACCTTGCCCGCAACGCTCAGCCCGGGCCAGCAATTGCTGTGCGAAGGCGACTACACCATCACGCAGGACGACGTGGATGCGCAGAGCCTGGTGAACACGGCGACCGTGGCAGGCACAACGCCTGGCGGCGCGCCCGTCACAGCCACCGGTTCGGTCCCGGCACCCCTTGAGGACGACGCTCCGGCGGTCGAGGTGACCAAGGCTCTGAGCATCTCCGAACCTGACAGCAGCTTTAGCCTCGTCGGACAGTCCATCGACTTTACCGTGACCGTACGCAACACCGGCAATGTCACGCTGAGTGCCACAACCGTCACCGATGATCTGGTGCCCGGCGAGACGTGTAACGTGCCCAGCCTCGCGCCCGGAGACGAGGACAGCAGTTGCACATTCACCTATGTGGTGACGCAGGAGGACATCGATAACGGCGAGCTGACCAACGTGGTGCGGGCCAGCGCCGTTCCGGTCAGCGACCCGGGCAACCCGGTGACGGATGACGGATCGTTGCTGGTCGACGGGCCGGATGCGGAGCCCGCCTTCAGCCTCGTCAAGACAGCCGATGTCGCGAGTTTTGCGGCACCGAACGAGACAATCACCTACAGCTACCGTGTGTCGAACACGGGCAACGTGACCCTTACGGCGGCGCCGACGGTTACGGATGACAGGATCGCTTCGGTCTCTTGCCCGGCCTTGCCATCCGGCGGGCTGGCGCCGCTCGACAGTATCGTCTGCACGGCGACCTATCTGACCACACAGCTGGATGTGGACAACGGCGGTGTCACCAACGTGGCAAGCGTTGAAAGCAGCGAAGTGCCCTTTGATCCCAGCGACCCCGACCGGGCAGAAGCCACCGAAACGGTGCCCGCGACCCAAGGTCCGGCATTCACCGTCGACAAGACCGTCGACGATGCCACGGATGTTCAGGCGGGGCAGGTGCTCACCTACAGCTACCGCGTGGTGAACACGGGCAATGTGACGCTCACCGATGTCACACTGACCGATAGCCACACCAGCGCTGCCGGGACAGCACCGCTGAGCCTGAGCAACGGGGGTGTCATTGTCACCCTGTTGCCGGGGGATGAGGCGACGCTGACCGCAAGCTACACCGTGACGCAGGAAGATGTGGACGCGGGCAACGACATCACCAATGCGGTCACGGGCACTGCGACGCCGCCGGGCGCGCTGACACCGCCTGAGGCAAACGATACCGAGACCGTCACGGTCGAAAGCCCGACGCCCGAAATCACTGCGCTGAAAAGCGTCAGTTCAAGCACCGGCACCGGCGTGGGCGATACCGTGACCTTTGACATCACCGTGACCAACACGGGCAACGTCACGCTGGACACGGTCAACCTGACCGACACGTTGCGCGACGGCAACGGGCAGGCGATCACGCCCGCCCCGGTCCCGGCCCTGATCTCGGGCGACGGCGCAGAGCTCGACGTCGGTGAGGTCTGGACGTACCAGGTGTCTTATGTACTGACGCAGGACGACATCGACAGCGGCGGGCTCAGCAACTCGGTTCTGGTGACCGCGCAAGACCCCAGCGACACGCCTGTCAGCGATCTCAGCGACAACGGTGTCGCGGGCGACGGGCCCGACACGCCAACCACATTTGAACTGCCGCCACAGGCCGAAGTCACGGGTCTGAAAACGATCACGTCCACGGGAACTGATGTGGGCGACACCGTCAGCTTTGAGATCACCGTGCAAAACACCGGCAACGTCACCCTGACCGGCGTCGGCGTGAACTCCGACACGTTGGAGCGGCAGGACGGCACGCCGCTGGTACTGGCCGCAGGTCCGACATTCTCGTCCAATGACGGTGGTTCGCCGCAAGGTGTGCTGCAGGTGGGCGAAACCGCGACATTCGTGGCAACTTACGTGCTGGTCCAGGCAGACCTCGATGCAGGCGGCATCCGCAACTCGGCCGTCGTTGCAGGGACACCGCCGCGCGGGCCTCCGGTCACCGATATCACCGACAACGGCGTGCCGGGCGACGGTGACGACACGCCGACGTCTCTCGATATCGCGGCCGCTCCGGCCTTCAGCTTTGACAAGGCCTATACCGGCGCGGAGGCGAGCTTTGACGCAGTGGGCGACGTGCTGGAATACACGTTCACGCTGGTCAACACGGGCAATGTGACCCTGACCGACGCCATCGCAATCACCGACCCCCTGATCACCGAACCCATCGTCTGTGACCCGGTGTCTGCCGCGGCCCCCTGGGCCCCGGGCGACACCCGGATCTGTACGACGACCTATGCCGTGTCGCAGGACGACATCGACGCGGGTGAAGTGGAAAACACCGCCTCCGCCAGCGTCGGTGGGGCTCCGGGCCAGACAGACAGCGTGACCGTTCCGGCCAACCAGACGCGGTCGCTAGACATCCTGAAGGAAGCGCAAAGCGTTGATCCTGCGACTGAATTCTTTGTCGGTGCTGTGATTGACTACACCTACACGGTCGCGAACACGGGCAACACGACCATCTCGGCCCCGATCACCATCACCGACAACCTCATTCCCGCCGCTGACATCCAGTGCCCCGTCTTCCCGACCAACGGAGTCGCACCCGGCGGCACATATGTCTGTACGGGCAGCTACACGGTGACCTCGGGCGACGTGGACCTCACGACAGTGACCAACCTGGCCTCGGCCACCGATGGGACGACGACCTCGCCGCAGGTGACCGAGACCATTCCGAACAACGCCACCCCGGCCCTTGATGTGACCAAGGAACTGCTGCGCGTGACGGACGCAAGCGACACAGAGCGGACCGGCGGGTTCGAGGCGGTGGGCGACAAGCTGCTCTACCGGTTTACGGTCGTGAATTCGGGCGATCTGACCTTTGTCAACGACGTGGTGATCAACGACGCGCGGCTGGGCGCACCGCTGGTCTGCTTTACCTCTGGCGGCGCCGATCCGGACTTCCGTCCGGGCGAGACCGTGGTCTGCGAAACGGATGCGTCCTCGGCCTATGTGGTGACGCAGGCCGATCTGGATGCGGGCGAGGTCTTCAACGAGGCCTTTGCCGAAACAAGCGCCGCTGGCCTGACGGCCCCGGTGATTTCGGATGTGTCGTCGGTTACGACGCCGGCCGCGACCGACCCAATGTTCGAGCTGGAGAAATCGACCACCACGACAGCCTTTGCCAATGTGGGCGAGACGATCACCTTTGATTTCGTCCTGCGCAATACGGGCAACCAGACCCTGTCGAACCTCGAAGTCACCGACCCGCTGATCCCGGCGCTGGTCTGCGAAGCGGATACGCTTGCGCCGGGCGCGACGCTGACCTGCGCGGGCGATTATCTCGTGACGCAGGAAAACGTGGATGACGGCACGCTGAGCAACACGGCCACGGCCAGCGGTGTGGACCCGTCCGGCACGGGCGTGCCGCCGGTGACAGGCACGGCGACCGTGCCCGGGCCGCTGACAGATCCGCTGACCCTTGCGCTGACGAAAACGGCGACACCGTCGCCCTTTGGCGCTGTCGGCAGCACGGTGTCCTACGGGTTTGCGGTGAACAACACCTCGCGGTTCACGCT
>CAZRUV010000018.1:9640-39514 GCA_964603315.1 uncultured Rhodobacterales bacterium | reverse complement strand
TTGCTTGGACGGATCACTAGCACTTCAATGGCCTGAATTCAGGGGGCAACGTCAGTTCCCAAGCGGAAAAGAGGCAAGTCGTGCGGTCATCGGGCTGCTCATCGGTTTGTTATTGGGAAAACCCACCTAAGGACAAAGCGTGAACAATTCAAGGCAATGTTAACACAAGTTATTCGAAAGTTACCGTTTCAAACGTAGAGGTTGGTCGTCGAGATACTGTCAACTATCCAAAAGATGTTTGCTGTATGCCAACATGCGCTCCACATCTTTCAGCCATACACTCCGAGCTTGAAGTGGAAGCGACATCGGACCTTCGTTCCGCCACTTTAATTGTCACTCCAACTGTCAAACAGATAACAATCAAAGGACCCGCACCAGCCTGGGTCAGTTTCAAGAAGGCTTCTGATAGACTGACAGGTGGCGATATTGGGCACTAAATGGGGACTGGAAGTCCATTTTTATATCAATAAATCATATGCCTACGCATTTGCCTGCATAATCCCTGTCTCTCCGCCACTCCACCATCAGGGCTCATGACACGGCTGGACAGGCGTCCCATTGCCGGAAATACAGCATGGTATGGGGCAGAGCCCCGTACCAAAACAAAATAATCGCGTGCGCCGTGAGGCGCTCATTTTGGGAACAGCATGCTCGACACCGCCTTTCTGATCACCGCCTTCGTCACCATGTTCGTGGTAATTGACCCCGTCGGTCTGGCCCCGCTGTTCGTCGCGCTGACCCAGGGCGCGCCCGCCCGCGCCCGCCGCGCCATCGCCTTGCGCGCCTGCGGCATTGCCATGGCCATCCTCATTGTCTTTGCGCTTTTCGGCGAGGCGGTGCTTGGGTTTATCGGCATTTCCATGCCTGCCTTTCGCGTGGCGGGCGGAATCCTGTTGTTCCTGACCGCGCTCGACATGCTTTTTGAACGGCGCACCAAGCGGCGCGAGGACCAAAGCGATACCGGTGAAACGGCCGATGACCCATCGGTTTTCCCGCTGGCGATTCCGTTGATTGCCGGACCCGGTTCCATCGCGTCGGTCATTCTGCTGACCGGACAGGCGCCCGGCGCCGAAGGTCTGGCTCTGGTGCTTGCCATCACGGCCCTTGTTCTGTGCGTCTGCCTGGGCCTCTTTCTGGCAGCGGGCGTGCTGGAGCGGGCCCTGGGCAAGACCGGCATCACCGTTGTCACCCGTCTGCTCGGCATGCTCCTTGCCGCGCTCTCGGTGCAATTCGTGCTGGATGGTTTGCGCGATTTCGGATTCGTGTCCGGATGACATACGCCCGACACTGCCTATATTGAGGCGATGAGTTCTGACAACATAGCCCAGCTGATCTATCTCGGCGCGTTTGGCCTGCTCCTCGGGGCGGTTTTCTTGCTCAACACCAAGCTCAAACTGGGCCAGACGTTGCAAATGGCCGCCACATGGGCGCTGATCTTCATCGGCGTAATCGCAGCGGTGGGGCTTTGGGGTGATATCCAGGACGATCTCTATCCCAATCAGACGCGGTTTGACGAAGAGGCCGTCGTTGTGCCGCGCAACCGGGATGGCCACTACTACATCACGCTCGACATCAACGGCGCATCAACGGATTTCGTCATGGACACTGGGGCCACAGACATCGTGCTGACCGCGCAGGATGCCGAGGCGGCGGGGCTCGACCCGGACAACCTGAACTTTCTGGGACGCGCCAATACCGCCAATGGCGAGGTGCGCACGGCCCCGGTTCGGCTCGATACGGTCACGATCGGCCCCTACGAAGACAGGGATGTCTATGCTGTGGTCAATGGTGGCGAGATGGACCAGTCGCTGCTGGGCATGGGGTATCTGCAACGCTGGGGGCGGATCGAAATTGCCGATGGCGAGTTGACGTTGATGCGTTAGCTGCTTTCGGCCTTCTTTTCCCAACGTCCGCTTTCCTCGGACCAGTATTGCGCCGCAACCCCTGCCCCGGTCAGAGCTTTCCACTGTCCCCGGGCGACGTTCAGCGCGTCTGCGTCGTTGCCATCAAACAGAACGCAGACCCGGTCGAGGACGCCAGCCTCTTCGGCGGCGACATCCGCGCCGTCCACCGACATCACGCAGGTTGCCGCGTTTGTGGCAGGCCCCGTTGTCAGCAGGATCGGCTGGTCAGCATCGTGATCGCCGCCCGCCATTCCGTGCGGCAGAAACCCGTCTTCGGGCGACAGCCACAGCTTTTCATCCAGCCAGGACAGGCGCGCCAGATCCGGCCCGCGCACCGCCACGCGCATGTCCTTGCTGCGTGCAGCGTTCAGCAACTCGGTCAGCGCCACCTCGAGGGGCCTGCGCGTCAGGTGGTAGAAATAGGCCGCGCCCAAAGACTCACTCCGCCTCGTACTTGTCCGCGACCAGCCGGTTCAGCGCCATGACGCCCCAGCCTGTCGCCCCTTTGGGCGCGAGCGCCGTGTCGGACTTGACCGATGCGACGCCTGCGATGTCCAGATGAATCCAGGGGGTGTCGTCCTTGACAAACCGTTGCAGGAACTGGGCCGCCGTGACCGAGCCAGCGGCCCGCCCACCGATGTTCTTCATGTCTGCAATGCGGGATTTGAGCATGTCGTCATAGGCCTGCCCCAAAGGCATCCGCCATGCGCCTTCGTTCTCGGCGGCGGCGGATTTGAGAAATGCGTTGCAAAACGTGTCGTTGTTGGAAAACACGCCCGCGTTCTCGTGCCCGAGCCCAATGATGATGGCGCCGGTGAGCGTTGCGAGGTCGATCATGCCCACGGGCGCGAACCGCTCCTGCGCGTACCACATCACGTCACAGAGGACGAGCCGCCCCTCGGCGTCTGTGTTGATGATCTCGACCGTGTCCCCTTTCATCGAGGTGACCACATCGCCCGGGCGCGTCGCGTTGCCGGAGGGCATGTTTTCCACAAGCCCCACCAGCCCAACCACATTGGCCTTGGCCTTGCGGGCGGCCAGCGCCTTCATCGTGCCGGCCACGACGCCGGCGCCGCCCATGTCCATGGTCATGTCTTCCATGCCGCCTGCGGGTTTCAGGCTGATCCCGCCGGTATCGAACACGACACCTTTGCCGATCAGCGCCAGTGGAGCCTCATCCCCGCCACCGGCCCACTCCATCACGACAACCTTCGACGGGCTGTCCGACCCCTGACCGACTGACAAAAGTGTGCGCATTCCAATCTTTGCCAGATCATCTTCGTCCAGAACTTCAACTTTCAGCCCCAAGTCCTTCAATGCGCTGAGTTGTGCGGCGAATTCTGTAGTGGTCAGTACGTTCGCCGGGGCGTTGACCAGATCCCGGGTAAAGAACATGCCCTCCGCCACAGCCATGAGCGGTGCTGCAGCCGCTTGAGCAGCGTCGGGTTGCGAGCACATGATGGTGACGGCGCCCCGGTCCGCACCTCCATCTTCCTCGCCCGCGGATTTGTGATCGTCAAAGGTGTAATCCCGCGCGGCGAGACCAAACGCGACCTCGGCCACGCGCCGCATCCCGTCAGCGGCCAGCAGCAGATCCTTGCCGCCGCGCAGCTTGGCCAGCGCCGCCCCGCCCTTGCGCGCGTCCTCGACCGTGTGCGACCGCGGCAGGCACAGAATGTCGACCGCATG
Source organism: uncultured Rhodobacterales bacterium (assembly GCA_964603315.1). Taxonomy (GTDB): domain Bacteria; phylum Pseudomonadota; class Alphaproteobacteria; order Rhodobacterales; family Rhodobacteraceae; genus Tateyamaria. The sequence goes on along the minus strand of CAZRUV010000018.1, from coordinate 35,921 downwards.
TGCCTCCATGCCCACGGGCCAGGCCAGCGTTGTCACCTGCCCGGCCTTGACCTTGGCAAAGCCATCGCTTTCGATGAACCGCTTGACTGCGCCCTTGGTCAGCCGGTTGACGCGCCGCGCCGACTGCCCCATGCGCCCTTCGGGATCGACCGCCACGGCAACGCGGCCCTTGTGCGACGCAATCGCGTCGAGATCCGTGGCAGTGAACGAAACGGGCGTCAGTGTCGTGGGCATGATGGGCTCCGGTGTTTGAGGTCTTTAGGCAGAGGTAACGCGCCCGGACCGTGCTGACCAGTGCCGCAGGCCGTTTAGCGGTTTTCGCGCGCCGCCGCATAAGGTAGCGTGCCGCCACACACGCAGCCGCGTGACAAAGCGAAACGCAAAGACCAAGGGGGACGATGTGGCCAGGTTTGACCGCTACTTGCTGTCGCAACTGCTTGTCCTGTTTGGCTTTTTCTCGCTTGTTCTGGTTGCCGTGTTCTGGATCAACCGCGCGGTACAACTGTTTGACCGGCTGATCGGCGACGGGCAGACGGCCCTCGTTTTCCTCGAATTTACTGTTCTGGGGCTGCCGCGACTCGTGACGACGGTCCTGCCCATCGCGACATTTGCGGCCACGGTCTATGTGACGAACCGCCTGAACAACGAAAGCGAACTGACCGTGATGGCCTCGACGGGCTCGTCCCCGTGGCGGCTGGCGCGGCCTGTCCTGCTGTTCGGGCTCATCTCGGCTGCCATGATGTCGGTGCTGAGCCATGATCTCGTGCCCCGCGCGAGCGAGCAGCTGAGCGAACGCGAAGTGGAGATTTCCCGAAACATCACCGCGCGCATCCTGACCGAGGGTACGTTTCTCAACCCCGTGCAGGGCGTGACGTTCTACACCCGCGAGATCGGCGATGACGGCGTGCTGCGCGATGTGTTTGTCGCGGACCGGCGCGATCCGAAAACGCGCATGATCTACACCGCCGCCGAGGCCTATCTGGTGCGCAATGACGCGGGCACCTCGCTGATCATGGTGGACGGGCTGGCGCAACGGCTCCTGCCAGACGGTCTGCGCCTGTCGACGGCCAAATTCCAGGACTTTTCCTTTGATATCTCTGGCCTGATGAAGACCGAGACAAATGTGGCCGAACGATTGAACAACATGGGAACGTGGCGTCTGCTCACGGATCGCGACCGGCTGATTGCAGGCAACATGACGGCGGGCGCCATCGCCGAAGAGGTGCACAGCCGGTTTGCCCGTGCGGTGTTCTGTGTGGTCACTGCCCTGATCGGATTTGCCACGTTGCTGGTGGGGGGCTACTCGCGGTTCGGGGTCTGGCGCGAGATTGTCATCGCCTTTCTCCTGCTGCTTGCCCTTGATGGAACCCGGTCCATCCTGACGGACCCGGTGCTCGACGACGCGAGGATGTGGCCGATCCTCTATGCGCCGTCCGCACTGGGGGCGCTGATCGTAACCGGCATGCTCTGGAGCGCGTCGCGCCCGGGCTGGTTGCGACGCCGGATCAGGGGGGCGGTGGCATGATCCTGCACCTCTATTTCGCGCGGCGCTTCGCGCAAAGCATCGGGGTGGTGACCGCTGTTCTGCTGGCGGTGGTGGCGCTTGTCGACCTGATCGAGCAAACCCGCCGGTTTTCCGATCTGGGTGTCGGCTTTGGCCAGAGGCTTGGCCTGACGGTCCTGAACCTGCCCACGACGCTGAACCAGATCCTGCCGCTGATCCTGATCCTTGCGACCGTGGGTATGTTCATCGGTCTTGCCCGGACCTCGGAACTGGTGGTGACCCGCGCGGCGGGCCGTTCCGCGCTACGGGCGCTGGTGGCGCCGGTCATGGTTGCGCTCGCCCTTGGCATCGTGGCGACAACCACGCTGGGCCCGATCGTGGCGGCAACATCGAAACGCTACGCTGTGTTGGCCGAGACCTATCGGTCCGGCGGCGCATCTGCGCTGGCCGTCAGCGAGGACGGCCTGTGGCTCCGCCAGGGCGGCACCCAGGGCCAGACGGTGATCCGGGCCGCCCGCTCCAATGCGGACGCATCGGTGCTCTATGACGTGACATTCGTGGCTTATGCCCGTGATGGCGGGCCCGTGCGACGGATCGAGGCGGCGAGTGCCGCGTTGCAGGACGGCGCATGGTCGCTGCGCAATGCCAAGGTCTGGCCGCTGGCGACGGGCATTAATCCCGAGGCCAATGCCGTTGTGCACGACATCCTCGCCCTGCCCTCGACCCTGACGCTGGACCGCATCCGCGAAACACTTGGCACCCCTGCCGGCGTGTCGATCTGGGACATGCCGGAATTCATCGCACAACTGGAGCAGGCGGGCTTTTCTGCCCGGCGGCACCATGTCTGGCTGCAGTCGGAACTGGCCCGGCCGATCTTTCTGATGGGCATGGTACTGGTTGCCGCAGCGTTCACGATGCGCCATACCCGTTTTGGGGGGACCGGCACAGCCGTGCTGGCCGCAGTGCTACTGGGGTTTGGTTTGTATTTTATCCGCAGCTTTGCGCAAATCCTTGGTGAAAACGGGCAGATCCCGGTGGTGTTGGCTGCGTGGGCGCCGCCGCTTGCGTCCATCCTGCTCGCCCTTGGGCTGCTCTTGCAGGCCGAAGATGGCTAGGCCCGTCCAAAGTGTCCTCTGGGCCGCCCTGCTGCTGGCCCTGAGCGCGCTGGCAGCTGTGGCCCAGCCGGTGACACCGCCTGCGGTTCTGGTGGCGGACGAGATTCTGGTCACACCCGACCGGCGCCTGAGAGCCAGCGGCAATGTCGAAGCCTTCCAGGGCCAGACGCGCCTCACCGCGCAAGCCATCGAATATGACGGCAACACCGGCCAACTGGTCATCACGGGGCCAATCACCATCGACGATGGTCAGGGGGCTGTTGTTCTCGCCGATCAGGCTGCGCTCAGCCGCGACTTGCAGGACGGCCTGCTGATCGGCGCGCGGCTGGTCCTGAACGAGCAATTGCAACTGGCCGCCGTGCAGATGAACCGCGTCGGCGGGCGCTACACACAGCTTTACAAGACGGCCGCCACGTCCTGTCAGGTCTGCCACAACGACCCTCGCCCGCCGCTCTGGCAAATCCGGGCGAAACGGGTTGTGCACGATTCACTGGAGCGGCAACTGTATTTCGATGAGGCGCTGCTGTACTGGCGCAACACGCCCATCTTCTACCTGCCACGCCTGCGGATGCCGGACCCGACACTGGACCGCGCCAGTGGGCTGTTGTTCCCGGAGTTCCGGTCCAGCACCCTACTGGGCACAGGGGTCGCGATCCCCTATTTCATCAAGCTGGGCGATCACCGCGATCTGACGCTGACGCCCTATATCTCGAACCAGACGCGCACGATTGAATTTCGCTATCGTCAGGCCTTCCGTCGCGGTCGCATCGCCTTTGAAGGGGCTTTGTCACGCGACGATCTGGAGACGGATGGCCAGCGCGGTTACCTGTTTGGCGTTGGCGAATTTGCGCTGGCGCGTGATTTCCGCCTGCAATTCGACGTCGAGCTTGTGTCGGACGATTCCTACCTGTCGGATTACGGTTATTCGGACAAGGACCGTCTCGACAGCGAACTCCGCGTCAGCCGGACGCGGCGGGATGAGTACATCCAGCTGTCCTACATCAACGTCAAAACGCTGCGCGACGACGAAAACGATGACTTCCTGCCCTCCGACATTCTCGAGGCGCTCTATGAACGCCGGTTCTTTCCCACCGCAATTGGTGGCGAATTCCGGATCGCGGCGACTGCGCGGACGCATCTGCGCGATGCAACCAACCCCGCAGACACGGATGGCGACGGCGTGGCCGACGGGCGTGATGTCAGCCGGGTGAACCTCGAAGCGGACTGGCAGCGCACGGCGTTCATCGGCGGGCTGCAGGTCACGTCGCAATTCGGTTTTGCTGCTGACGCCTTCGACATTCGTCAGGACGCAACATTCGACGGATCCAAGAGCGAGGTCAGCCCGCGCGCCGCGCTGACCTTGCGCTACCCGCTGGTGCGCCACGACGCGGGCGGTGTGGCGCAGATCATCGAACCGGTCGTGCAACTGGCCTGGGTGGGCGGCGACGGGCTCGCGATCCCGAACGAGGAAAGCACCTTTGTCGAGTTTGACGAGGGCAATCTGTTGTCGCTCTCACGCTTTCCGGCCCCTGACCGGCGCGAGCGCGGCTGGGCGGCCGCCATCGGCGCCAGCTGGGCCCGGTTCGACCCCGATGGCTGGTCCGCCAATCTGACCGTCGGGCAGATCATCCGCGAAGAGATACAGGCCGACTTTACCCGGTCCTCGGGACTGGGCGAGCGGCAGTCCGACTATTTGCTGGCGGGACAGTTGAAGTTCGATGGCGGTCTGGCGATCTCGGGCCGCTCGATCCTTGATGCCGGTTTCGATGTGGCCAAGGCGGAGTTTCGCGGAAACTGGCGCAATGCAAGGCTCGACATCGGCAGCAGCTATGTCTGGATCGACGAAGACCCGGAAGAAGACCGGCCGAACCCGATCTCTGAAATCAGTTTTGATGGCGCCTACCGGATCGACCAGTCATGGACGGCGGATCTGGACTGGCGCTACGATCTGACCGAGGGGCGCGCGGCCACGGCCCGTGCGGGGATCACGTACAACAACGAATGTGTGCGCGTGGCGGCATCCGTCACACGCCGCTTTGCAGACTCGACAACGGTTGAGCCCTCGACAAATCTGGGCTTTACAGTGTCACTCAGAGGCTTCGCCACCCCGGCAGGAGGCCAGTCACTGGAACGATCATGCGGAAAGCAGGCGAAATGAGCGGTAAACTGAAACATATGCTGGGCGCAGCGATTGTGGTTGCGGCCGGATGGACGGCCACGAACGGCGTGGCGCAAAACCCCTTTGCCCCTGTGGCGCAAGTGGACGAAGCGGTTGTGACCGAGTTCGAGATCCAGCAGCGCAGCCGCTTTCTGCAGGCCCTGAATTCACCGGGCGGCGACCGCGCGTCGGTTCTGGAGGAATTGATCCGCGACCGTTTGCGGCTGGCCGAAACCCGGCAACGCGGCATCACGCTGAACGAAGGTGCGCTGGAACAGGGTCTTGTGGATTTCGCGGCGCGGGCCAATGTCTCGGTCGAGGAGTTTACCACCGCGCTCGGATCGGTCGGCGTCGAGCCGGAAACCTTCCGCGATTTTGTCGCCGTCTCTCTGATCTGGCGCGACTACATTCGGGCGCGTTTTGGATCGCGCGTGCAGATTTCCGAAGATGAGATCGACCGCGCGGTCGCGCAGGTCAACAGCGACAGCGGCATCGAAGTGCTGGTGTCGGAAATCATCATTCCGGCGCCGCCAAACCGGGCGCAGGCGGTTCTGGCTCAGGCCGAACAGATTGCGCAATCGACCACCGAGGCGGAGTTTTCCGGCTTTGCCCGCCGGTTTTCGGCCACGGCATCCCGTGGTCGCGGCGGGCGTCTGGACTGGCTGCCGATCAGCGACCTGCCTGCCAGCCTGCGCCCGCTGCTGCTGGCCCTCGGGCCGGGTGAAGTCACGCAGCCCCTGCCGATCCCGAACGCCGTTGCGCTGTTCCAGCTGCGCGACATTCGCGAAACCGCAGCACCTGCCCAGGAATTCGCCGCGATTGAATACGCGGCCTACTACATCAACGGTGGGCGCACGCCCGAGGCTTTGGGTGTTGCGCGCCAGATCGAGGCGCGTGTGGACCGCTGCGACGACCTCTACGGCATTGCCAAGGGAAAACCTGAAAACGTGCTCGACCGCGGCAGTCTGCCACCCGCAGAGATCCCGGATGATATCGCGATCGAACTGGCGAAACTCGATCCCGGAGAGGTGTCCACCGCGCTCACACGCGCAAACGGGCAAACGCTGGTCTTTCTGATGCTCTGCGGACGCACGCCCGCGCTGGAGGAAGATCAGGTGGTCGACCGGGAATCGGTGGCGTCGGAACTGCGCAACCAGCGCCTGACGGCCTTTTCCGACAATCTGCTGGCGGAACTGGCCGCCGAAGCGAACATCGTCATATTCGAATGACCGCGCCCGTCGCGGTGACCTGCGGTGAACCGGCGGGCATCGGCCCCGAAATCGTCGCAAAGGCGCGTGCGGCACTGGGCGCGGACGTCCCGTTGTTCTGGATCGGAGACCCCGCGCATCTGCCAGATGGCACGGACTGGCAGGCCATTGACCAGCCAAATGAGGCGGGCCGCATTGATGCGACCGTGCTGCCCGTGCTGCCGCACCCGTTTCCCCACCCCGCGACGCCCGGAGTTCCAGACCCGGAAAACGCCGCCGGTGTGATGGAGGTGATTGCGCGGGGCGTGGCACTTGTTCAGCGGGGTGATGCCTGCGCCCTGTGCACCGCGCCCATCCACAAGAAAGTCCTGAAGGACGGTGCAGATTTTCCCTTTCCGGGGCACACCGAATATCTGGAGGCGCTGACAGGGGCCAAAAGAGCCGTGATGATGCTGGCTTCGCCTGACTTGCGCGTCGTGCCGGCCACCATCCACATCGCGCTGCAGGATGTCGCTGGTGCGCTTACGCCTGTGCTTTTGCGCGAAACGATCCAGATCACGGCAGCGGACTTGCGCCAGCGGTTCGGCTTGGCGCATCCGCGCCTTGCTGTGGCCGGGCTGAACCCGCACGCGGGCGAAGGCGGCACGATGGGGCGGCAGGAAGTGGACTGGATCGCGCAACTGATCGCCGAAATGGCCTCCGACGGGCTCGATGTGACGGGACCGTGGCCCGGTGACACCCTGTTTCATGCCGCCGCGCGCGCCCGCTATGACGCGGCCATCGCCATGTATCACGATCAGGCGCTGATCCCGATCAAAACACTCGACTTTGACCGGGGCGTGAACGTGACCCTTGGATTGCCGATTGTGCGCACCTCGCCCGATCATGGCACCGCCTTCGACATCGCGGGCACGGGTCAGGCCAACCCCACAAGCATGATCGAAGCGCTGCGACTGGCCCGGGCCATGGGGCGCGGCGCATGAGTGCCATCGACAGCCTGCCACCGCTGCGCGAGGTGATCGCGACCCATGATCTTCGGGCGAAAAAGGCCTTGGGGCAGAACTTTCTGCTGGATCTCAACCTCACGGCCAAGATTGCGCGGCAAGCGGGTGATCTTGCAGGTGCGGATGTGCTCGAGATTGGCCCGGGCCCCGGCGGGCTGACGCGGGGGCTGCTGGCCGAAGGGGCGCGGCACGTGCTGGCCATCGAAAAGGATGCGCGCTGTCTGCCCGCCCTGAACGAGATTGCGCAGGCCTATCCGGGCCGGTTGACCGTGCTCGAAGGTGATGCGTTGCACATCGACCCGCTGGACCACCTGACGCCCCCCATTCGGGTGGCGGCGAACCTGCCCTACAATGTGGGCACCGAATTGCTGGTGCGCTGGCTGACACCCCCCGACTGGCCGCCCTTTTGGCAATCCCTCACGTTGATGTTTCAGCGCGAAGTTGCCGAGCGGATCGTCGCGCAGCCCGGATCAAAGGGCTATGGACGGCTCGCGGTTCTGGCGCAGTGGCGCGCAGAGGCGCGGATCGTCATGAGCCTGCCGCCCGAAGCGTTTACCCCGGCCCCCAAGGTATCGAGTGCGGTTGTGCACCTGACTGCCCTGCCTGCGCCCCGGTTTGAGGCGGATGCAGCGGTGTTGAGCCGGGTTGTGGCGGCGGCCTTCAACCAGCGGCGCAAGATGTTGCGCGCGGCCCTCAAAGGTGTGGCGCCGGATATCGAAGACCGTCTGGTGAGCGCAGGTCTCGCACCGACGGATCGGGCGGAACAGGTGCCATTGGAAGGGTTCTGCGCCCTCGCCCGCGCGGTCGCGGCTGCGTAGCTGTTGCCAGAATGCGCGCCTCACGGCGCACGTGATTCACATGTCTTTCCGGGGCGTTGCCCCGGACCCAAGGATATTTTCTGCAAGTGGAAGAAAGCGGGCGTTTGCGATCACTCGGCCGCTTCGGGCGCCGGACCGCTGTCCTGCGACGGTGCGTCCGCTTCGTCGGACGGGCGCGGTTTGCGGCTGCGGCTGCGCGATTTCGGCTTGGGCTTGGGCTGGCTTTCGGGCGTTTCCACAAGCCCGGTGTCGCCGTCTGCCTCGACCACATCAGGCTGTGGCGCGTCGGCTGGATCAGTGTTGGCTTCCTGCTCCTGCCGAGCGGCGCGCTCGCGGTCGCGCTCGGCCTGGCGTTCGCGGTTCTGGCGCTCCTGCTCTTCGCGGCGGGCTTCCATTTCGCGCTGCGCTTCGCTGAGCATGCGCAGGTAGTGTTCGGCGTGCTGCTGAAAGTTTTCGGTTGCGACCCGGTCACCGGCCAGCTGCGCATCGCGCGCCAGCTGATTGTACTTGTCGATGATCTGTTGCGGCGTGCCGCGCACCTTGCCCTCGGGGCCGGAGCTGTCAAAGACCCGGTTGACGACGTTGCCGCCGCTGTTGCCCCCGCGGTTGCGGTTGTTCTTGGACCGGGACCGTGATCTCGATGATTTCATGTCGTTTGCTCAGCTCTCTGGCGTGGTGTTGGGAACCGCATGTGGCGCGTTGCGCTTGCTCGGTCGAGGCCCGTGGGGCAAAACCGGCGATCAGCGGGATGGGACGCCAGGCTTGTCAGCAGCAAAAGTGCCCGGCGACTGAGCGATGAATAAGCACGACAGGCCCCGTTCGACAAGGGCAAATCCCAAGAAAGATTGGATTATGCGTGTTTTTCACCGCATCACGCGGGATTCCGCGCGACGATACAGCGGTCGCGGCCATCCATGTCAGGCAAAAGCACCACATCACCCCATCCGTGATCCTGAAAGATCGCCTTCACGGCAGGTCCTTGTGTATGGCCGATCTCGCAGATGACCCGGCCGTCGGCCTCAAGATATGCGCCCGCCGCGGCGGCGATGATGCGATAGGCGCTGAGCCCGTCGCCTTCGTCCGTCAGGGCCATGCGCGGCTCGTGCCGTGTGACCTCGGGGGCAAGGTCCGCCATCTCGGAGGCGGCGATGTAGGGCGGATTGGAAACAATCAGGTCATACCGCCCCTCCACCGTATCAAACCAGTCGCTGACAGTGATTTCAGCGCGGCTGGCTACCCCGTGTTGGACCGCGTTTGCGCTGGCCTCCAGACAAGCGGCCTCGCTGAGATCAACGCCGGTGCCGGTGGCGGCATCCCGCTCGGCCAGCAGGGTGACAAGGATGCACCCCGAACCGGTGCCAAGATCCAGCACGCGGTCAAAGGGCTCTGTCAGCGCCGCTTCGATCAGTGTTTCGGTTTCCGGGCGCGGGTCGAGCACCGCATCGCTGACCCGAAAGTCGCGCCCGTAGAAGGCGCGTCGCCCGATCAAGTGGCTGACCGGGACGCGCACTGCCCGCAGGGCGATCAGCTGGTCATAGCGGTCGGCAATCTCGGGCGCGATGTCTTCGGGCGCGATCAGCGTCACCCGGGCGGCATCGACCTGTGCGGCATGTGCCAGCAACAGGCGCGCGTCGCGGGCAGGATCCGGCACACCGGCCGCCCGCAGCCGCGCCGCCGCGTTGGCCATGGCTTCGGCTGCCGTCACCCCTCCATCTCCGCCATCAGGCGCGCCTGTGCGTCCGCTGTCAGGGCGTCGATCACCTCGTCCAGATCCCCCTGCATCACCTGATCCAGCTTGTAGAGCGTCAGGTTGATCCGGTGATCGGTCATGCGCCCTTGCGGAAAATTATAGGTGCGGATGCGCTCGGAGCGGTCGCCTGAACCCACCTGCGATGCCCGGTCCGAGGCGCGCGCGCTGTCGACGCGGCTGCGCTCCAGATCATAGAGCCGGGCGCGCAGCACCTGCATCGCCTTGTCGCGGTTGCGGTGCTGCGATTTTTCGCTGCTGGTGACGACTATCCCTGTCGGCAGGTGCGTGATGCGCACCGCACTGTCGGTGGTGTTGACGTGCTGCCCCCCGGCCCCGGAGGACCGCATCGTATCGATGCGGATATCCTGCGGGCTGATCTCGATATCGACCTCCTCGGCCTCGGGCAACACGGCCACTGTTGCCGCCGACGTGTGGATGCGCCCGCCGCTTTCGGTCGTGGGCACGCGCTGCACCCTGTGAACGCCGCTTTCAAACTTCAGGCGGGCAAAGACATTGTTTCCGGTGATGTGCGCCACCACTTCCTTGATGCCGCCAAGTTCGGTGGCGGCTTCTTCGACCAGGTCCACTTTCCAGCCCTGCGCCTCGGCATAGCGCTGGTACATCCGGAGCAGGTCTCCGGCAAAGAGCGCAGCCTCGTCGCCCCCGGTGCCGGGGCGGATCTCCAGCATGGCCGGGCGGGCATCGGCGGCGTCCTTGGGCAACAGGGCCAGTTGCAGCGCGGCCTCGGCCTCTGGCAGGGCCTCGCGCAGGCGTGGCAACTCCTCCGCTGCCAGCTCCGCCATCTCGGGATCATCCAGCATCGCCTCCGCTTCGGCGAGGTCTGCAACGATCTGATTGTAGGCGGCAATCTGTTCGACCACGGGGCGCAGATCGGAATATTCCTTGGCCAGCGTGGCGATATCGCCCGACCCGTCGGCCATGGCGGCCTCAAGATACTGAAAGCGCTGTGTGATCTGATGCAGGCGGTCGGTCGGGATCATGGGGCCGGTGTGCGACAACGCGGGACTTTGGTCAAGGTCGGCAATGTGCTATACGACAGGGTATGATACGCGCCCTGTTTCTTTCATTTGCAATGGTCAGCCCCGCGCTGGCGGATGTCACGTCACCATCGGGAAAAACGGTCGAATGCTACTGCACGGACCGGGGCGGGGCGCGCGTTGAAATGGGCCAGACGATCTGCATGCAGGTGGATGGGCGCATGTTCATGGCACAATGCCAGATGTCGCTGAATTCGCCCATGTGGCGCGAAGTGCAGGAGGGATGCCTCAGCTCATCCCTCGGCGGCGGCGAGCAACCGTTGCAGTCGTTCGGCGTTAACGCCGAAATCTGACCGACCAAAGCGCAAGCGCGCGTGCATGCGCAGCAAGCCGTCACTGTATTCAACCGTTGTGTAATCCGGAAAACCGATCACCCTCGACCGCGTGACATAGGTGATCCGGCCGTCTTCCACTGACCCCGCGAGGACCCTGGTGCGCGGCAAGGCGCGGGCCGCCGCATCCACACGCTGCAATACCGTCTCGTCCGCACTCAGAACCCGGATTGCACCTCCGGTCATGTCACGGCTGGTGTCGGCCGTGACAGGCACATGCCAATTGGCGGCATCCGTTGGCGCGACGCGGACATAGACTGCAAGCCCGACAGATAAAAGAACTGCAAATAGAATGATATAGGTCACGTACTTCATCCTGGTCTACTCTTTGGTCTGCGGCATCAGCGATAGCTGACACCGGGGAGGATGCACAACAGCTCAAAGAGGAGGTTGGCCCCCACCAGCGCCGTGTTGCCTGTCGTGTCATATGGCGGAGAGACCTCCACCAGATCGCACCCGACGACGTTCAATCCACGCAAGGCGCGGATCAATTGCATCGCTTGCGCTGTGGTCAGGCCGCCGATTTCCGGTGTTCCCGTGCCCGGCGCGAACGCAGGATCGAGACTGTCGATATCATAGGTGATGTATGTGGGGCGGTCGCCGATATCACGCCGGATCTCCGCGCCGATCTGCCCCAGATCGCGCCCCCAGAGTTCCGGGGCAAGGAACTGCTGAAACCCCCAGGCCGCCGCTTCGGTAAAGTCCTCAGCCGTGTAGCCGGTGCCGCGCAGACCGATTTGATATGTTTTTTCGGGGGTTATCAGCCCTTCCTCATACGCGCGCCGAAACACGGTCCCGTGTGTTTCCCGCTCGCCGAACATCTCGTCATTCACATCCGCATGTGCATCCACATGCACCAGGGCAACCGGGCCGTGCTTGGCCGCGATCGCGCGCAGGATGGGCAAGGTGATCGAATGATCGCCGCCAATGGCGACGGGTATGGCAGAGTGCTTGAGGATCGCACCGTAACTCTCTGCAATAATGCGTAAACTGTCAGATAGAGAGAACGTGTTGATGGCCAGATCGCCAATATCGGCCACCTGCAACGCGTCAAAAGGCGCAGCCCCTGTCTGGATGTTGTAGGGTCTGATCATCGCGGATTCGTTGCGTACCTGTTTGGGCCCGAACCGCGTGCCCGAGCGCCAGGACGTGCCGATGTCCATCGGGATGCCCAGCACCGCGACATCCAAACCGCTCAGATCAGCCGCCGATGGCAGGCGCATGAACGTTCCCGGCCCGGAAAACCGGGCCAGATCGTTCCCGCTGATCGGCTGGTTTCTAGCCACCCTCCCGCATCCTCCAGCCCAGCAACTGACACAGCTCCGTTGCCACATGCGCCCCTGCAACTGCCGTGGCACCTGTCGTGTCAAAGGGCGGCGACACTTCGACCACGTCGCCACCGCGTATGTTGATCCCCGCAAGGCCACGCAACAGGGCAGCCGCCTGCGCCGAGCTTAACCCGCCCCAGACAGGTGTCCCGGTGCCGGGCGCGTAGGCGGGATCGAGCCCATCTATGTCGAAACTCAGGTAGACGGGCCTGTTCCCAACGATTTCGCGCGCCTTCGCCGCGGCCGTTTCGGGACCGATCCGGTGAAATTCCGGCGCGTCGATGATGTTGACACCCAGCGTGTCCTCGTTGGTCGTCCTTATGCCGATCTGCACGCTGGTTGCGGGGTCGACGATCCCGGATTTGACCGCCTTGTAGAACATCGTGCCGTGATCCACCCGGCCCATGTCATCATCCGGCCAGGTGTCGGTGTGGGCGTCGATCTGGATCAGCGACATCGGCCCGTACACCTCGGCATAGGCCTTGAGGATCGGGAATGAAATATAGTGATCTCCGCCCAGCACGACACTCGCCGCGCCCGCTTGCAGAATGCCTCTGACATGTGCCGTCAGCGTGTCGGGAAAGGCCGGGATATTGGCGTAGTCAAAGGCCATGTCGCCATAGTCCACGATGACCCGCTCGCTGAGCACATCAAAGGGCCAGCCATAAGGGGCATCGGGCGCTTGCAGGCTCGACGCCTCGCGGATCGCGCGCGGACCCAGCCGCGTCCCGGGCCGGTTGGTGACCGCCTGATCGAACGGCACACCCGTCACCGCAATATCAACGCCTGTCAGGTCCTTCGTGTAGCGCCGCCTCAGAAAGGACGTTGCACCACCAAAGGTCAGTTCAAAGGACGGCCCGCGCGGATCATCGCGGGTAAAGGCGTGATCAATCTGGGATTTGGCGTCTTCCAGTGCCATCAGCGGCGCACCGGTTGTGCCGTCTCCACCAATCTGGCGAAGAAGGAGGCCCCGATGGGCGCGATCGCATCGTTGAAGTCATATTTCTGATGGTGCACGCCTGCCGTGTCGCCCTGCCCCAGCATCATGTAGGCTCCGGGCCGCGCCTCCAGCATGTAGGAGAAATCCTCGCTCGCCATGATCGGCGGCGCCTCGACCACCGCAGCCTCGCCCACCACGTCGGCGGCGACCTGCAGGGCGAATGCCGTCTTGTCCTCGTGGTTGACCGTGGGCGGATAACCGTAGTCGATCTCGACCGATGCGGTGCACCCGAAGCTGGCCGCCTGTCCTTCGGCAATGTCCGTCAGGCGGCGCACGGCCATTTCCTGCACCTCCTTGTCAAAGGTGCGGATTGTGCCGTTGATGTAGGCCGTCTCCGGGATCACGTTATCGGTGGTTCCTGTGTGGATCTGCGTGACTGAAAGAACAAGTGATTTCAGAGTGTTGTGATTGCGGCTTGTCACCGTTTGCAACGCGCTGACAATGCTGGCGGCCGCCACGACCGGATCGACACTGCTGTGCGGTTCGGCGGCATGGCCGCCCGTGCCTGTGACATGGATGTGGAACACATCCGCCGCGGCCATGATGGGGCCGGCTCGGGACAGGATCGCACCCTCGTCCATGCCGGGCGCATTGTGGATGGCATAGACCTCGCCGATCCCGAAACGCTCCATGATGCCCTCTTGCACCATGACCTCGCCGCCGCCGCCATCCTCTTCGGCGGGCTGAAAGATCAGCGCGACCCGGCCCGCAAAATTCCGTGTCTCAGCCATGTATTTCGCGGCCCCCAGCAGCATCGCCGTGTGCCCGTCGTGGCCGCAAGCATGCATCTTGCCGGGGTGGGTCGAGGCGTAGGGCAGTCCGGTTTCTTCGGACATTGGCAAGGCATCGAAATCCGCGCGCAGGCCGATGGTCGGCCCGTCCCCCTGCCCGTTGATGATGGCGACAATCCCGGTTTCAGCGATCCCGGGATGGATCTCGTCCACGCCGATCTCGGTCAGGCGCTCCTGAATATAGGCGGCGGTCTTGGGGCAATCGAACTTCAGTTCGGGGATCGTATGCAGGTGCTGGCGCCACGCCGCCATTTCCGGCCCGAATTCCCCGATGCGGTTGATGATCGCCATGTCTGGACTCCTCTGCGCGCCATGCGTCACATGTCAGTCAATCGCAAAGCGACGGAGGCTGCAATGGGCGACGACCTGATCCACGATTCCAGCGCCGGGATCGACCGGCTGCTCGAGATCATGCGCCGCCTGCGCGATCCTGACACGGGCTGCCCCTGGGACATCGAACAGACCTTTGCCAGCATCGCGCCCTACACGATCGAAGAAGCCTACGAAGTTGCGGACGCCATCGAACGGCAGGACTGGCCCGAACTTGAGGGCGAGTTGGGCGATCTGCTGTTGCAGACGGTGTATCACACCGCCATGGGCGAAGAGGCCGGCCACTTTTCCTTTCAGTCCGTTGTCGCGGCCATTTCCGACAAGATGGTGGCGCGTCACCCGCATGTCTTTGGGGATGAAAGCCGCGACAAGTCCGCCGAACAGCAGACCCGCGACTGGGAGGCGATCAAGGCCGCCGAACGGGGGCGCAAAGCGCAGCAAGGAACACTTGATGGTGTCGCGATGAACCTGCCTGCGCTCTTGCGCGCGATCAAGCTGCAAAACCGCGCCGCGCGCGTGGGGTTCGACTGGCCGGAAACCACACAGGTGCTGGCAAAGCTGACCGAAGAAGCCGCCGAACTGGTCGAGGCCAGGGACAGCATGAGCCAGGACGAGGTTGTCGAAGAGATGGGCGATCTGCTCTTTGTCATGGCGAACCTCGCCCGCCATCTGAATGTCGACCCCGAAGAAGCGCTGCGCAGGACAAATGCAAAGTTTACCCGTCGTTTCGGTGAGATCGAGGCCGCGCTGGCGCGGGTGGGCAAACGCCCCGAGGACAGTACGCTCGATGAAATGGACGCGCTTTGGGATGCGGCCAAACGGGCCGAGAAACAAGTGTCTTCAGGCTGAGGACCCGTCGGCGGAGCGCTTGCGTGGGAGGTAACTGCGACGCTGCCCCACGCAGCAGAGGCTAGGTTTTGGGCCTTGGCTTGCGCCGCCGCCTGTTGCTGGGTTTTGACGTGCCGGGCGCATTGCCGGGCTTGCCACCCGGTCGGCCACGCCCCCGTCCCCGACCCCGTGACGGTTTTTTGGCCGCATTCGGGTCGGGCATCTCTTCCCAGGGGCGGCCCGAGGCCACGGGAATGCTGAGCTTCATGACCTTTTGGATGTCCTTGAGATGCGGCATCTCATCCGGTGCGCACAGGGCGACCGCCTGACCTTCCTTGCCTGCGCGGGCCGTGCGGCCGATCCGGTGCACATAGGCCTCGGGCACATTCGGCAACTCATAGTTATAGACATAAAGCACGTCCGGGATGTCGAGGCCACGGGCCGCCACATCCGTTGCCACCAGCACCCGGATCTCGCGCGCCTTGAACGCGGCGAGTGCGCGTTCGCGCTGTCCCTGCCGTTTGTCTCCATGGATGGCGGCAACCGCAAACCCGGCCCGGTCCAGCGTCCGGGCCAGCCTGTCCGCACCATGTTTTGTGCGGGTGAAGACAAGCGCGCGGTTGTCGCGGTGCTTGTCCATCAATTCGACGAGCAAGGCGGATTTTTCCGCCTTGGCGATGAAATGGACCGATTGTTCGACCTTGTCGGCGGCCTTGCCGGGCGGCGAGACCTCGACGCGGATGGGATTGCGCAAATAGCTTTGCGCGATCTCCGCCATCTGCTTGGGCATGGTGGCGGAAAACAGCATCGTTTGCCGGTTGTCCCCCATCAGGCTCGCGATCTTGCGCAGCGCATGCACAAATCCGAGGTCGAGCATCTGGTCCGCTTCGTCGAGCACCAGAAACCCCGTTTCATCGAGCCGAATGGCCCGGCGGTCCACCAGATCAAGCAAGCGGCCCGGCGTCGCGACCAAGATGTCAGCCCCCTTGGTCAGGCGCTGAATTTGCGGGTTGATCGACACACCGCCCACGACGATCTGCACCCGCAGATCCGTCAGGTCGCGCAGCACCTTGGCAATCTGCGCCGCCAGTTCCCGCGTGGGCGCGAGGACGAGGCCGCGGGCCGTCTTGGGCGCCGGTCGGCCGCCCTCTTCCAGCAGGCGCGCGATCAGAGGGATGCCAAAGGCTGCGGTTTTGCCTGTGCCGGTTTGCGCAAGCCCCATGACATCCCGCCCGTTCAGTGCGTGCGGAATGGCCTGTGCCTGGATCGGTGTGGGGTCCTTGAGACCCGCCTCGGCCACTTTTTCCGCCAGTTTCGGCGGGAGGGCCATCATATCAAAATCACTCATGCGCCCCAGTGACCCCATCCCCCGGTGGCGTCAACCGCATTTGCCGCTTTGCAAGGCGATGTTTGCAAATATGCGCCGCCGCAAACTGCAAATATGTTTTGCAAACTTGGCGGCAGGCATTTGCAAACCGGCCCACGGCAATGCCCAATTGCCCCCGCCGCAGCGCTTCGCTAAGACGGCGACATGACAGCCAAGACCCTGACAATCACCGATCGTTGCGAAGCCAAGGGGCTGCGCATGACACAACCACGCCGCGTGATTGCGCAGGTCCTCGGGGAATCGGATGACCACCCGGATGTCGAAGAGCTGTACAACCGCGCAAATGCGATTGATCCGGGCATTTCGATCGCGACCGTCTACCGCACGGTCAAGCTGTTCGAGGAGGCCGGCATTCTCGACAAACTGGAATTTGGCGACGGCCGCGCCCGCTATGAGGACGCCGAACGCGAACACCATGATCACCTCATCGACTTGAATTCGGGCGAGGTGATCGAATTCGTCGACGCCGAGATCGAAGCCCTGCAGGAGCGGATCGCGGACAAGCTGGGGTACGAGTTGCGCGGCCACAAGCTGGAACTCTACGGCGTACCGAAAAAGCCGTGACACCCACATCACCCGACGCCACTGCCGACGACAGCAACAACGTCAAGGGTGCCGCCTTCATGGTCGGGGCCATGTTGTTCTTTGCGGTGGAAGACGCGCTGATCAAGGCCTTGTCGGACACGGTTCCGCTGTGGTTGATCTTCGCCACGCTCGGATTTGGCAGCGCCGCCTTGTTCGCCTTGATCCTGATCCGCCGTGGCCTGCCATTGTGGTCCAACGGGTATCTGTCCGGTGCGGTCATCCTGCGCAACGTGGCCGAAGGCGTCGGCGCATGGGCCTTTGTTTCGGCGCTCGCCCTCATCCCGCTCGCCACGGCATCGGCGATCCTTCAGGCCGCGCCCATTCTCGTTGCCATGGGGGCCGCGCTGTTCCTCGGTGAAACGGTCGGGTTGCGGCGCTGGATCGCCATCAGCGTCGGGTTTTGCGGCGTTCTGCTGATCATTCGCCCAGGCATGGCCGGTTTTGACATCAACGTGCTCTACGCCGTTCTGGGCGTGATCGGCCTTGCACTTCGCGATCTTGCGACACGACGCGTCCCGACGGACGTGCATTCGCTGCAATTGAGCATGCTGGGGTTTCTGAGCCTGCTGCCCGTGACGGGCGTTCTGTGGCTCACCGAGACCAAACCGCTTGGCGCGCTGTCCACTGTGGATCTGTCAATCCTGGTCCTGATGCTCCCCATCGGGATGCTGGCCTACGCCGCCATCACGGTGGCGGGCCGCACCGGCGAAGTCGGGTTTGTAACCCCCTTTCGCTATTCCCGCATGGTGTTTGCCCTGATCATCGGCACCGTCGTCTTTCTTGAGGTGCCGGACACGCTGACGCTCGTCGGCGTCGCGATCATCATTGCCTCGGGCCTTTACACCCTGTGGCGCGAACAGGTGATGAAATCGGCACGTGCGACATGAAAACCTATTGGTGTTAGCGCCAACATCACGCTAAACGCAGCGTAAACCTGCCTTTTGAAAGGACATCCCATGAGCACCATCATCGACATCCACGCCCGCGAAATCCTCGACAGCCGTGGGAATCCAACGGTCGAGGTGGATGTCACCCTCGAGGATGGCACGCTGGGTCGCGCCGCCGTTCCGTCCGGTGCGTCAACGGGCGCATACGAAGCGGTGGAAAAGCGTGACGGGGACAAGGCACGCTACAAGGGCAAGGGCGTGCTCGAAGCGGTTGCGGCGGTGAATGGCGAGATTGCCGAAGCGCTCGTGGGCATGGACGTGACCGAGCAGGAAGAGCTTGACGCCACGATGATCGAACTTGACGGGACGGACAACAAGGCGCGACTGGGCGCGAATGCGATCCTGGGTGTGTCGCTGGCGGCGGCCAAGGCAGCGGCGGACTGGACGTCGCAACCGCTTTATCGCTACGTGGGCGGCACATCGGCGCGGATGCTGCCGGTGCCGATGATGAATATCATCAACGGTGGCGAACACGCCGACAACCCCATCGACATTCAGGAATTCATGATCATGCCAGTGGCGGCCAACAACATCCGCGACGCCGTGCGCATGGGGTCCGAAGTGTTCCACACGCTCAAGAAAGAACTGTCCGATGCGGGTCTGTCCACAGGCATCGGGGATGAGGGTGGCTTTGCTCCCAACATCAACTCCACGCGTGATGCACTTGATTTCATTTTGAAATCCATCGAGAAGGCTGGGTATAAACCTGGGGAGGAAATCTACCTCGCTCTGGATTGTGCGGCGACCGAGTATTTCAAGGATGGCAAATACGTGTTGGCGGGCGAAGGCAAGGTTCTGACCTCGGAGGAGAATGCGACCTATCTCGAAGCGCTGGTGGACGACTATCCCATCATCTCGATCGAGGACGGCATGGGCGAGGATGACTGGGACGGCTGGAAGGCGTTGACCGATGCAATCGGTGGCCGCGTGCAACTGGTGGGGGACGACCTTTTTGTGACCAACCCCGCGCGGCTTGCGACGGGGATCGAGCGGGGCTGCGCCAACGCGATGCTGGTCAAGGTGAACCAGATCGGCAGCCTGTCGGAAACGCTGAAAGCCGTCGATATGGCCCACCGCGCGCGCTACACCAACGTGATGTCGCACCGGTCGGGCGAGACCGAGGATGCAACCATCGCTGATCTGGCCGTCGCCACCAATTGCGGTCAGATCAAGACCGGCTCTCTGGCGCGCTCCGACCGGCTGGCCAAGTACAACCAGCTTATCCGGATCGAAGAGCTCCTGGGCGAAACGGCGGAATATGCAGGCCGCTCGATCCTGCGGTGAGTGCCGCCTTTGCGCGCAGCGTGGGCGGCGCGCTTGCCCACGTGACGGCGGTGGAGAACGTGCCTCACATCCTTGAGCACGGGCTGATGAGCGCCGAGGCGCTGGCGCAGCGGGCGGACGTTGATCCTGCCACCCTGCCCTTGCGCCGCGACCGGCGGCGCGTGGGGCACGCCACGCTCAACCATCAGCGTCCGATTGTGAATGGCCTGCGCTCCGCGCGGTTGGTGCTGGAGGGGCATGACCCGGAAAGCTGGGCCGCACAGCTGGACCGCCGCGTGTTCTTGTGGCCACGCGCCAAGGTGCAGCGCTTTGCCGCCTCGTTCGAGCGTTCGGTGGAGACGCGCATCCTGTGGCTCGACCCGGCGCGGCTCGCCGACCTGATGGCGGAGCAGATCGACCTGAGCCCGCTGAACTCCGGCAGTTTTGAACAAGGCGCGTCGAAAGCGGTGCGCGGTGACTGGCTCTATGTCCCGCTCACGGATGGGCTGGACGCCTTTCGCCGGAACCGCCAGTCTCGCGGGATCAAGGCAACGGCGGATGTGGTGCGCGAGGTGTCACTGCGCGCGCCCGTGCCACCGATGGTGTTGAAGGAGGTGCTGGTTGACGGGTGATCTGATCATACGCCGGGCCGGAGCCGCAGACATGGACGACATCGCGCGGCTTTGCTGGGGTTATCGGGCGCTTTTGTCCAAGCGTGCGGCCGCGATTCCGGGTATCGTCGAGCGGTACTACGCGGAAGCCGACTATGCCCGCATGATCGACGATCTGCCGCGCGTGCATGCGCGCCCGCGGGGCGACATGCTGCTCGCTGTGGCGGGGGGTCGTGCGGTGGGTTGCGCGATGTATTATCCGTTGGGCCCCGAGGGCGTCACAGAGATCAAACGTGTGTTTGTCGATCCCGCTGCCCGCGGTCTTGGGGCCGGGCGTGCGCTCATGGTGGACGCCATGCACCGCGCGGCGGCGGACGGGTACGCGCGCATGGTGCCCGACACGATCGCACCGCTGACGGAAGCCATTGCGCTTTACAAGCGCGTGGGCTTTGCGCCCTGTCCGCCATTTTACGAACCCGATCCGGCCTATGTGCCGCATCTGCGGTTCTTTGACATTGCATTGGAGACGCCATGACCGCCGACAACGTGATTGCCCGCCTGAACCTCGCGCCGCATCCCGAAGGCGGGCATTTTCGGCAAACATGGGTGGCGGAGAATGACGGGCGTCCGACAGGGACCTGCATTTTCTTTCTTTTGGCAGAGGGTGAGCGGAGCCACTGGCACAAGGTCGATGCGACGGAGATCTGGCTCTATCACAGTGGCGCACCGCTTGTGCTCAGCCTCAGCGAAACGGAGAGCGGCCCGGCAACCGAGCATCTGCTGACACCCGATCTGACCGTCGGGTTGCCGCAAATCATCGTGCCGGAGCATCATTGGCAAGCCGCACGCAGTACTGGCGCATGGACGCTGGTCAGTTGTACCGTCTCGCCCGGGTTTCAGTTTGAAGGCTTCACATTGGCACCGGACGGGTTTTCCATTCCCAAAGGTTGATCCTGTCTGAGACATGCGCAGGCCTGCCGTTGGGCAAGGATGTCAGCCTAGGGCTGCGACACCACGCCCCCACCCACGGCAGCGCGCACGCCGGTTGTGCTCGGGCAGGACGTGGGCAGACCGCGTGCCACGCGCACCGCAAGATAGGCAAAGGCCTGCGCTTCGAGCATGTCACCGTCCAGACCCACAGCCTCGACAGGCGTGACCGGACAGTCGAGCGACACCGCAAGCATCTGCATCAGGACCGGATTATGGCGCCCGCCGCCGGTCACCAGCACGCGCGCAGGCGGTTTCGGGCAATGCTCCATCGCCTGGGCGACGCCCGCGGCGCACATCGCGGTCAGCGTTGCGGCGGCATCGGCATCACTCAACTCGCGCACAAGTGACACCATCTCCGCAAAATCGTTTCGGTCCAGAGACTTGGGCGGTATCCGGGCAAAGAACGGTTCAGCGAGAAACAGCTCAAGCGCGCCGCTTTCCACCGATCCGCTCGCGGCAATGCGCCCGCCCTCGTCATAGGGCACACACCGTCGTTCCTGCACCAGATCGTTGACCGGCGCGTTGGCCGGTCCGGTGTCGAAGGCGAGCAGCGCACCAGCCTCCTCAGGGTAAACCTTCGTCGGATCAACCCAAGTGATATTGCCCACACCGCCGAGGTTCAGAAAGGCGAGCGGTGCGTCGGCCCCGATCCGTTTGGCGCAGGCAAAATGGAAGAACGGCGCCAAGGGTGCCCCTTCGCCGCCAAGCTCCACATCAGCGCTGCGAAAATCCCAGACAACCGGCCGTGACAACACCTGTGCGAGTGCCGCCCCGTCGCCCAGTTGCAGCGTGCCCTGAAGGCGCGGCGCGTGGGCAACCGTCTGGCCGTGGAACCCGATCAGCTCCGCCTCTGGAAAGCCGGACAGTACATCGGTATGCGCCTGCATGACAATTTCGGTCGCAGGTTGCAGCGTAGGCCCCGTCCAGTGCCCCAGGGCCGCGCGCAGAACGGCGCGCTCGGCGTCGGAATAGGCGCGATAGACGCTGCGCCCGAACCCGTGGATCGTCACCCCGTCGGTTTGGATCACAGCCGCATCGACACCATCCAGCGACGTGCCCGACATCGCGCCCAAGGCTGTGATCACCGTCCCTTTGGCCCGGACCTTATCCATGGTCTTTTCCTTCGCCCTCTGCCCGACTATAGACAGCACGCGCGCCGCTCCGAGGACAAGCCCATGACCTACACACCACGCTCCGATTTTCTGCATGTGATGCAGTCGCGCGGCTTTCTGGCCGATTGCACCGACCTGCAGGGGCTGGACGAGGCTTTGCTGGTGCCCGGTCAATCCGCCTATATCGGCTTTGACGCCACCGCCGCGTCCTTGCATGTGGGCTCGCTCATTCAGATCATGATGCTGCGCTGGTTCCAGAAAACCGGGCACAGGCCCATCACGCTGATGGGCGGCGGCACGACCAAGGTTGGCGATCCGTCTTTTCGCGCCGACGAACGCCCCCTGCTTGATGCGGCCGCGATCGACACGAATATCGCGGGCATCAAGGAGGTGTTTTCAGCCTACATCAACTATAATGACGGCGCGCAGATGCTCAATAATGCTGCGTGGCTGGACGACCTGAACTACCTCGATTTCCTGCGCGATATCGGACGGCATTTCTCGATCAACCGGATGCTGTCCTTCGAAAGCGTGAAATCCCGCCTCGACCGGGAACAATCCCTGAGCTTTCTCGAGTTCAACTACATGATCCTGCAAGCCTATGACTTCATGGAGCTTCACCGCCGGCACGGCTGCATCCTGCAGATGGGTGGCAGTGATCAGTGGGGCAATATCGTCAATGGCATCGATCTGACGCGCCGGGTTATCGAAGGCGAAGTGTTTGGCCTCACGTCTCCGCTGCTCACCACATCGGATGGCAAGAAGATGGGCAAGTCGCAGTCCGGGGCCGTCTGGCTGAACGCAGAGATGCTGAGCCCGTACGAATTCTGGCAGTTCTGGCGCAACACGACGGATGCGGATGTGGGGCGGTTTCTCAAACTCTACACCGAACTGCCGCTGGACGAATGCGACCGGCTCGCCGCCCTCGAAGGGTCAGAGATCAACGAGGCCAAGGCCACGCTTGCAACCGAGATCACGGCGCTGCTGCACGGTGCAGACGCGGCGGCGGCAGCGGCGCAAACGGCACGCGACGTCTTTGAAAAGGGCGGTGTGGGCGACGACCTCCCCACGCTGACTTTGACGGTGGACGATCTGGGTGACGGCATGTCTGTTGTGCAACTGATCGTCAAATCCGGGCTCGCCGGTTCGGGCAAGGAGGCCAAGCGCCTCATCGCCGAAGGAGGCGCACGGTTGAACGATGCGCCGGTCACAAGTGCTGGCACAATGATCGACGCCGCCGCGCTGTCCGCGCCGATCAAACTGTCGGCGGGCAAGAAACGTCACGCCCTGGTGCAACTGTCCTGAGGCGCACGCGGCCGCAACCTGGTGCCAAATGAAACATGTCGTGCGCGCGCAAGCGCGCTCAATGTTGTTACAGCCGGTCCAGGACGGCGCGGGCGGCGCGCAGGCCGGGGTCTTCGCCGCCCTGCCCCAGCCGCTTCATCGTCAGGGCCATGGCGGCGCGCTGCGGTTCAGGGTCTGCCAGCAAGCCCTCCATCGCCGCCACCGTATTGGCCACGGTCAGGTCTTTGCCCACCACTTCCGGCACAACACGCGTCTCCGTGACATGGTTGATCAGGCTGCCCGTGTCCGTTGTCACCATGCGGGATATGATCGCGCGGCTAAGCCAGTGCAGATCGAAGGCGCTCACCATCGGTGTGCCTGCGGCGGCCAGTTCCAGCGACACCGTGCCCGAGGTCGCGAGCGCCACATCTGCGGCGGCAAAGGCAACGCGCTTGTCCAAGAGCACCTGATCGAGATCCTTGCCGCGCGGGTCCAGCACGATCGGGGAAACCGGCCAGCGCGCCACCTCATCGGCAACGGCCTCGGCCACGGATGGTGCTGCGGGCAACACCATCCGCATCCCGGCATGCGCGTTCTGCAATTGCGCCAGCGCTTGCCCAAAGACCGGGCCCATGCGGGCCACTTCACCGCGCCGCGACCCAGGCAAAACCAGCATCAGGGGGTTCGCCTCTGACAGACCATGGCTGTCGCGAAAGGCCGCGCAATCCACCGCTGACGCGCGCGGCACCGTCGCGGCAGGATGCCCGACGAAATCACAGGCCATACCTTCCGCTTCCATGTAGGGCGGCTCGAACGGAAACAGCGCCAGCACGTGGTCGATGAACTGCGCGATCTTTTTGGCCCGACCCGGGCGCCACGCCCATACGGTCGGGGCCACGTAGTGCACCGTGCGCACGGTGCTTTGCGCCTTGACGAGTTTCGCGACACGGAAAGAAAAATCCGGCGCATCGATGGTGATCAGCGCATCAGGCGCGGTGCCAATGACAGCCTGTGCCGTTTCCGCGATACGGCGTTTGAGGTGAAAATACTTGGGCAGGACTTCGGCAATGCCCATGACGCTCAGCTCGGACATCTCGAACCGGCTGGTCAGCCCCTCGGCCTGCATCAGCGGCCCGCCCACGCCGTCAAAGACAATCCCCGGCGCGAGGGACTTGAGCCCAGCCATGAGCGCGGCCCCAAGCGCATCGCCAGAGGGCTCACCCGCCACAAGAAAAACCTTCATCGCACCCACAGAAACAGGCCCTTGTCGTTGAGCATGTCGATCACGTCGCCCTGGTCCAGCACCATCACCCCGTCGCGCGCCAGAACGATGCCATCGAGCCGGGCGGCAATGGCGCGGGCCACCGTCTCCCGTCCGATGGTCGGCAGATCGACGCGCCGGTCCTGCCCCGGCTTGGGTGCTTTGAAAAAGACACCACCCTGACCCTTCGCGCGCGCTTCGGCGACCGGACCTGACAGCCAGTCCGCCGTGCTGTCCAGAACGCCCCCCACCATATCGAGCGTCATGCCAAAGAGATCGTCGTCGCTTGCGCCTGATTGCGATGCCTCGGGGCGCGGCAGCAGGTCGGACAGCATTGCGTCGGTGCCGCGCCGATCCTCCTGTGCAATGACAACGCCATCGCGAATGACGCAGGATTGCCCCTCGTCCTTGCGGCCCTGTTCGCGTTGCACCTCTTCGGCGATGGCCAATGCGGTCTCAACTTCGGCTCCGGGCGTCGCATCTGTCAGAACGCCCCCTGGTGGCAGCAAACCGGGCGCAAGTTCATGGGCGCCCCGGACGGCAAACCCCTTGGCCTCAAAGAGCCCCAGCACGGTGCGCAAGGCACTGTCCTCGCCCCCGCCGACGGCCTTGGACAGGGCGGGCAACAGCGGCACCGTGCGCGCATCCAGCCGGCTAAGCGAGATTTTCGGACGATCAATGGCACCGCAAAAACACACCTCGGTCACGCCGCGGCGGGTCAGGTCGCGCAGCAGGCCACCCAGTTTCTCGATCCGAAAGGTCAGATCGGGCGCGAGCCCGTCCGGCACGTGCCCGTCAAGCGCGCAAATCAGGGGCCGCGCATCCTGAACGTCCGCCACAGCCCGAGGCAGCGCCCCGCGCCCTGTGATCAATGCGAGGCTCATCGCGGCGTCAGGAAATGCCGGTCGCTTTCGCCCATGACGAAATCGACGATTTCGCGCACATATTCGCTGTCTGTCTCGGCGCCCAGCCGTTCGGCGCGGGTGTGAAACGTCCCTTCGCCCTGCGCCAGCATCTGAAAGGCGGCCCGCAAGGCCGTGATGTCCGACCGTGACACACCGCGGCGCTTGAGGCCGACAAGGTTCAGGCCGTCCAGTTCACCACGCGGCGCCTGTACGAGGCCGTAGGGGATCACATCATTGGTCACCATCGTGACCGCACCGATGATCGCTCCACGCCCCACGCGCACAAATTGGTGGACCCCGGACAGGCCTCCGACAATCACATCGTCCTCGAGGATGCAGTGCCCGGCAATCGCCGCCGAGTTCACGACAATCACCCGATCCCCGACCAGCGCGTCATGTGCGATATGGCATCCAGCCATAAAGAGGCCGTCATCACCAATCCGCGTGACACCGCCACCACCTTCGGTGCCGCAATTCATCGTCACATGCTCGCGGATCCGGTTGCGCGCCCCGATCTCGAGCCGACTTTGTTCGCCCTTGAATTTCAGGTCCTGGGGCACTTCGCCAATCACCGCGAACGGGAAAATCGTGGTGCCCGCGCCAATGGTTGTCTGACCGGTCACAACCACATGCGACTTGAGCGTCACTTCCGCCGCAATGCGCACATGCGGCCCCACCACGCAAAACGGACCGATGGTGGCACTGGGGTCAA
>CAZRUV010000018.1:0-9540 GCA_964603315.1 uncultured Rhodobacterales bacterium | reverse complement strand
ATGCGCACATGCGGCCCCACCACGCAAAACGGACCGATGGTGGCACTGGGGTCAATCTCGGCGCCCGGTTCGATCACCGCAGACGGGTGCACCCCCGACATCAGCTGGGCAAATCCATCATGGCGGTGAATTCCACCTCGCAGGCCATGTCGCCGTCCACTTCGGCGCTGCCCGCAAATTTCCAGACCTTGCCGCCGGGCTTGCCCCGCGTGGTGCGCAGTTTCAGCTCAAGCCTGTCACCCGGCACAACCATTCTGCGGAACTTGCACTTGTCGATGGCCATGAAATAGACCAGCAGGTTCTTGTCTTCCATGCCCAGTTCAACACCGACCATGACGGCGGCGGTCTGCGCCATCGCCTCGACGATGGTCACGCCCGGCATGATGGGCTTGCCGGGGAAATGGCCCTGAAAGTGCGGCTCGTTCATCGTGACATTCTTGATGCCTGTGGCGCTTTGACAACCGTCGATGTCGATGACCTTGTCGATCAGGAGGAACGGATAGCGATGCGGAATCAACCGCTGGATCAAATCAATATCGGCGGTTTTCAGATGCTCTGATGTCACGGCGCGCGATCCTCAATGGTTCTTGTCGTTCTCTCCTGCCTGCCTAGCAAGGGGGCGACGTCGCCGCAAGCAGCGCGGGTGCGTCAGTTGTCAGACGCCGGGGTCGTGCCATCGCCAATCGCGGCGTTGATCTCGGCAATGGCCCGATCCGTGATATCAATGGCGTTGGAACTGGCAAAAACACTGCGGACCTCCAGCACGATACCTGCGCCGAGTTCACGCATGATGGCTTCGAGGATGGGCAGAGCTGCGCGCAAGAACCGTGCCCGATTGTCATCCAGCAGGTCGATATTTTCCTGATTGCGCGCGTCCCGCTCGCGGCGGATGGCCTGCACGCGCGCGTCGAAAGCATCCGCGAGGGCGCGAAATGCCTCAGGTTCGAGACCGTCGCGCTGTTCGGTCAATGCGCGCTCTTCGGCCTCAAGCTCCGCCTGCAATCGTTCGTTTTCTTCGGTGAGCGCACGGGTGCGCGCCTCGATCTCGCGCAGGACACGTTGGCCAAAGGCGCTGTCACGATAAAGCCGGTCGCTGTCAATCGTCAGAATGGGGCTCTGGATCACCTGGGCCTGCACCAGCGGCGCAAGCCCAAGCACCAGGATCAGCGCGACAAAGGTGCGCCGCAGCATCGGCTAGAACTGCGTGGACAGGGTCAGATCAAAGGACTGCTCTTCGTCGAAATCCTCTTTCTGCAGCGCGTTCGAGAAGTTGAAGCGCAACGGCCCAATCGCCGTGTCCCAGAACAGAGAGAACCCGACCACGTGCCGGAACGACCCGCTTTCGCCGACGACGCTGCCACCCGACAGGTCCACGTCATCAAGGTCATAGAGGTTTCCGATATCGTAGAAGATGCCGCCGCGCAGCCCGATCTCTTCGGGCAGACCCAGCGGGAATTCCACGTCAAAGCGTGCCGCGATGTAGATGTTGCCGCCCAACGGATCCGAGTCGCCCCCGCCGGAGGTGTCACGCGGGCCAATACCGCCGGGCTCGAACCCGCGCAGGATTTGCGGCCCGACAAAGAAGCGGTCGATGGTCCGGTTTGTGCCCGACGACCAGGCCAGCAGCCCCCCTTCGAGGGTTGCGCGCAAGGTGATCTCTTCATTGAACACGCGGCGCTGGCCGATGATCTTGCCCGTCGTGCGAATATATTCTGAATCGCCACCGATACCGGCGAAGTCCTGGCTGAACTCCAGAAGAATACCCGCATTCGGGTCAAGTCCGGTGTTGCGCGTGTCGTACTGGTACGTGTAGCCGATCGAGGATGCCAGCTGTTCGCCTGCGGCGATCTCGGTCAGGACAACCGCACCGGGCGTCACGCCATCCCGCAACAGCAATTCATCCTCCCGCGCAGTGTAACGCAGGGTCAGCCGACTGTTTTCGCCGGTCCGGAATGTGAGGCTCGGTTCAAAGCGCAGGCTCGTGCTGTCATAGTTGGCAAAGCTGCTGTCGGCTTCGCTGAACTGCAAGTCGAGGCCCAGAGCAACGTCGCGGCCCAGCAATGCGGGTTCGACAAAGCGGATGCCATAGCGCTCGGAATCCTCGGCCGTCGACAACGTCAGGCCAAGCGTCTGACCCCGGCCCAGAAAGTTGCGCTCCGTGAAACCGACCGCGAAGCCGAAGCCGTCATTGTTCGAGAACGTCGCACCGAAATTCAGCGACCCTGTGGGCTGTTCTTCAACGTCGACATCAATGACAACCTGATCATCGGTCGAACCTTCGCGCGCGTTGACATCCGCATTCGAGAAATACCCAAGCGCCCGAATGCGTTCTGCCGCATCGCGGATCTCGCGCGGGTTGAACGGGTCTCCTTCGGCAATGCGGAACTGGCGGCGGATCACCTGGTCAAGCGTTGTGGTGTTGCCCTCGATATCGATCCGCTCGACAAAGACGCGCTGACCGCGCGTCAGCACAAACTCCACATCCAGCGTGAGGTCACGATCGTTGCGCGTCACGCGCGGTTCGACCCGCAGGAAATTCACCGCATCGCGTTGCCCCTGCCGTTCGAGGCGGCCCAACTCGGCCTCGACCAGCGTTGGCGAATAGGTCACGCCGGGGCGCAGTTTCAGGATGTCGGTGTAAACGTCCGCGTCCACATCCGGGCGGTCGCTGGTGACGGTGATCTCACCAAAACTGAATTGCTGGCCTTCCTCGACCGTGAAGACAAGAAAGAAGCCATCGCGCTCTTCGGTCAGTTCGGCATTGGAACTCAGGATGCGGAAATCGACAAAGCCGCGTGAACTGTAGAAATCGCGCAGCAATTGCTGGTCAAACGCGATCCGGTCCTCGACCAGCGTGTCGCTGCGGATCAGGGTGCGGAAGATGCCCGCCTGCTTGGTTTCCAGCACGCGGCGCAAGCGTCGGTCGGAATAGTTGCGGTTGCCGACAAAGCTGATGCGTTCGATCTCGATCGTGTTGCCTTCGAACACCTCGTAGATGACGTCGACACGGTTGTCGCTGCGGCGGATGATGCGCGGGGTCACACGCGCGGCCACGCGGCCCTGCTGCACGTAGACTTCCGAGATGGCCGTGGCATCACGCTCGGCTTGCGCGGGGTTGAACACGCGCCGTTCCTGAAGCTGGACAATGGCGCTCAGCGCTTCGTCATCGACGCGGCGATTTCCTTCGAAAGCGATCCGGTTGACGGTGGGCAGTTCGACCACCGTGATCAGCAGCGTGTTGCCGCGCGGCTCGACCGATACCGTTTCGAACAATCCACTGCGTTGGAGGTTCTGAAGGGCATCGTTGACCTGACCCGCCGACACCGTCTGGCCCGGCGCGATTCCGGCCTGCTGCAGGATCGCGGCGTCACCGATGCGCGTGTTGCCTTCGATCTGGATTGATCCGAAGCGGAAGGTTTGCGCGTCAACCGCAACCGCCAGGCTCAGCCAAAACGCTGACAAGAATACGAAAAATTTAATAAAGCTCTGCGCGCCCTTCAGGTGTGACAGCACCTGTTTGCCCGCGCCCCTCGACCCCAGTCCCATGGTGTATTCCCACGTGTTCGACATTCACTGTGAAGTGAGTATCGGGATTGCCGAAGCTTGTCAAAACTTCAGAACCGTTTCGGGAATGTCGTCAAGGGATGTGAAGCCGGTGGCGTCGGTCAAAGGCCGCCCAGCCACGCGCCGGCGCCGAGAGCGGCGGCAAGCGTCAGCGTATACAAAACGCGATCGGCGTTCAGCGTCATCAACAGGCTGAGGCCGCGATATCCACTGTGAAGGGTCTGCATGGGTTCATCCTTTTGCTTACGCAGACACTAGCAACCGAATCCGGCATCAAATGGGAGCAAATGTGGCGGAAATGGGGCGCCGCTCAGGGACAGAAGAGGTCATTTCCGAGCGCAAACACCATCAACGACAGCACCATCGCCAGTCCCGCAGCCATCAGGATCCGCAAGGCACCATCGCTGGGCGGACGCCCTGTCACCGCCTCGTAGGCGTAAAACACAAGGTGCCCGCCATCGAGCGCGGGGATGGGAAAGAGGTTCAAGAGACCCACGGCGGTCGACAGAACGGCAATGAACCAGATAAAGCTGGTGGCCCCCTGGCTTGCCATCGTTCCGGACACCTGTGCGATCCCGATGGGGCCAGACAGGTTGCAGGTGCTGATTGCGCCCGTGATCATATGGCCCAGACCCGAGATCGAGCCGGTGATGATGGACCAGGTTTGCGTTACACCGCCCATCACAGCCTGCCCCACCCCGGGGGCTTCGGTGGCGGGTTCGAAGGCGTTGCCGCTGGCGATGCCGATCCGCCAAACGGTGGCAAAGCCACCGCCGGCCTGCGGCTCATCCGTGCGTTTTGGCGTGAGCACCTTTTCCAGCATCTCGCCGTCGCGCCACACACCCAGGGTCAGCCCCTTCCCGTCCGAGCTTTCGACGGCTGTTTTCAACTGGTTGAAAGCAAAGATCGGGGTGCCGTCAATGGACGTGATGACATCGCCACGTTCGAGGCCCGCAGACAGGGCCGCGCTTTGGGGCGTGACGGAATTGACCAGTGGCGGGCGCAGATACGGCGCCTGGACCACAATCCGCTCCCCTGCCCGTTCTACCGTGTAATCCAGCGTGGGCGCCTGCGGCAGGTCCTGCATGAAGGCGGCATAATCCGCGTCGGCGAGACTGGGCACGGCGGCACCGTTGATTTCGAGCACGACGTCGCCAGCCTGAAGCTCCTGCACCTCTGCTGGCAACGGGCGCAACTCACCGACCGTGAGCGGGTCGCGCAGAACCCCGGTGGAATAGCCCACCGTTGCAAAGACAATGATCGACAAGACGAAGTTGAACACCGGGCCCGCCGCCACCGTCGCGGCCCGCGCCCAGAGCGGCGCGCCGTGCATGGTGCGCCGCAGGGCGGCCGGGTCTGCCGCGGCGGCCTGCATGGCATCTTCGTCCTTGCCCGATGCTGCATTCGCGTCACCGGCAAACTTCACATATCCGCCAAAGGGCAGCGCGGCGATCTGCCACCGGGTGCCGCGTTTGTCGTACCGGCTCCACAACACCGGCCCGAACCCGACCGAAAACACATCGGCATGAATGCCCGACCAGCGCCCGACGATGTAGTGCCCATATTCATGGATCGCCACAATGACGCTGAGCGCAACGATAAAGGCCACAATAGTCCAGGTCAGGCCGCCAAAGCCCGAAAGAAGCGCCGCGATGTCCAAAGGTTGACCCCTATTGTTGCCTGATGATCTGCTCTGCTGCGTGCCGTGCCATTTGGTCCGCATGGCGCACATTATCAAGGGTCATTGCGGCATCAATAAGGTCGGGATCAAGTGTGTTGAGCACCTCTTCGACCACTTCTGCCATGCGCTGAAAGCCGATGTGACCCGCGATAAAGCCATCAAGCGCCGTTTCCTTGGCCGCGTTGAACACGGCACCTGCCAACCCGCGACGTGCCATAACCTCGCGCGCCAGACGCAAGGCGGGCCAGCGCGCATCGTCCGGAGCGCGGAACGTGAGCGCCCCGATTTGCGCAAGGTCGAGCCGTTCGACGGGCAGGTCCGACCGTTCGGGCCAGGTCAGCGCATAGCCGATGGCGTGGCGCATATCCGGCGGACCCACATGGGCCATGAGCGCGCCATCCCGAAATCCGACCATGGCGTGGATCAGCGATTCCGGGTGCACAACCACCTCGATCTGCGCAGGCGCGACGCCGAAAAACTCCCTTGTCTCAATGAGTTCCAGCGCCTTGTTAAACATCGAAGCGCTGTCGATCGTGATCCGTTGGCCCATGTCCCAGTTGGGATGCGCCGAAGCTTGCGCCAGGGTCGCATTGGCGAGGTCCTCAAGTGGCCAGTCGCGAAAGGCGCCGCCGGAGGCGGTGATGATCACCCGTTCGACCGCGGCCATATCCTCGCCCACCAACGCCTGAAACACCGCCGAATGCTCGCTGTCCACCGGCAGCAGACGCGCGTTGTGCGTGACCGCCGTTTCAAGAATGAGGCTGCCCGCGCAGACCAGCGATTCCTTGTTGGCCAGCGCCAGCGTCGCCCCCTGCTCCAGCGCGCAGAGGCCGGGCTCCAGCCCGGCGGCCCCCACGATGGCCGACATCACCCAGTCCGCTGGCCGCGTCGCGGCCTCGATCAGTGCTGTCTGCCCGGCGGCGGCTTCGACGCCTGATCCGGCCAGCGCGCTCTGCAACGGCTCAAGCAGCGTCTCGTCCGCCGTGATCGCGATATCGGCGTTCAACCGGATGGCGGCGCGGGCCAGAAGGTCGACATTGCGTGCCCCCGTAAGCGCCACAACATCGTATCGGTCAGGCGCGCGCGCGATCAGATCGATCGTGTTCTGGCCGATGGACCCCGTCGCGCCAAAGATCGAGACACGCCGCCTCACAGCGCGCTCCAGGGAAATCCGAAACCGTATTCCAGAACAAGCAGTGCAAGTGCCGCGCCCAGCATGCCGTCAAACCGGTCCAGCAGACCGCCATGGCCGGGGATCAGGTGCGAGCTGTCCTTGACACCCACCTTCCGCTTGATGGCACTTTCGGCGATGTCGCCCAGTTGCGAGGCAAAGCTGAGCAGGACAGAGGCAAAAACCAGCGCACCGAGCCCGGTTGATCCAACGCCAAAGGCCAGCCCGACAAGGGCCGCGGCCAGCCAACCCGCCGCCGTGCCCGCCCATGTCTTCTTGGGGCTGACCGCGGGCCAGAACTTGGGTCCGCCGATGATACGGCCCGCGAAATACCCCGCGACATCCGTGACCAGGACCACAAGGACAAGCCACACCATCCAGCCAAAACCCAGATCGTCGCGCACGTGGGCCATGCCCCACCCGGCCAGCAGAACGAGGCCGGAAAAGGCCAGATAGACCGGCATCATCCGCTTGACCTGCCCCAGCCCCACAAGCACCGCCGCGGCCAGCAGCGGCATCGCGTAGAGGGTTGGCAAATAGGTGGCAATCAACACCGCAACGGCCGCTATGCCGCCAAGTTGCAAGGCAAGCCTGGGCGTATCGGGTGCGAGCATGCGGACCAGTTCCCACACCATCAGGCCACAGATCGCGGCCACAAGTACGTGAAAGAGATCGCCCCCGGCCCAGATGCCGCCAATCCCGATGGCAACCATCGCCGCGCCGGATCCCAGACGCGCGCCCAGATCAGACCAACGCCCGGACGCGCCGCTCACGTCTTGACCCCGCCAAACCGCCGCTCCCTGTGGCCATATTTGGCGCAGAGCCTTGTGAATTCCTCGCGCGAGAAGTCGGGCCAGAGCGTGTCGACAAATTCGTATTCGGCATAGGCCGATTGCCACAGCAGAAAGTTGGAGATGCGGGCCTCACCGCTGGTGCGGATCACGAGATCAGGATCGGGCAGGACATGCGTGTCGAGGAACTTGACCAGCGCCGCCTCATCGACCGTATCGGGGTCGATATTGCCTGCCGCCACTTCGTGCGCGAGCCGTTTGGTGGCCCGCGCAACCTCATCCCGCCCGCCGTAATTGAGCGCAATGGTCAGGTTCACAAGGGAATTGCCCGACGTCAGCACCTCAAGATCGTCCATCAGCCGGGTCAGCTTGTGATCAAGCCGGACCCGGTCGCCAATAAACCGCACGCGGACGCCGAAATCGTCAAGCGAACGCGCTTCCTTGGCGATATAGCGGCGGAACAGGCTCATGAGGCCCGCAACCTCGACCTGCGTGCGCTTCCAGTTTTCCGTGCTGAAGGCAAAGATCGTCAGGTATTCGACACCGATATCGGGACAGGTCTCCACAATTTCGCGCACACGCCGCGCACCCGCATGGTGCCCGAAGAGACGCGGCCGTCCACGTTGCGTCGCCCAACGGCCATTGCCATCCATGATGATGGCAACGTGGCGCGGGCCGGTATGGGCGGGGTCTGAAATGGTATTGTCCTTAGAAAAATGTGAGACGCTGCACTATCCGTTGCGCAACTGTAAAATCACCCGGGCTCCGCCCTTTGACGCCCCAAACGCTCCGCCGGAGCGTTTGCCGGGCTGTGCCCTGTGCGGGCGTCACACCTGCATGATTTCCGCCTGCTTGGTTTCAAGTGCGGCGTCAACAGACTTGATCGCCTTGTCGGTCATCTCCTGCACTTCGTCCTCCCAGATCTTCTGGTCGTCCTCGGACAGTCCACCATCCGCCTTGGCTTTCTTGATCTGGTCCATGCCGTCGCGGCGCACGTTGCGGATGCTCACGCGGGCGTTTTCGGCATAGCTGCCGGCGACCTTGGTCAACTCGCGGCGGCGCTCTTCGTTCAACTCGGGAATCGGCAGCATGATGATTGTGCCGTTGAGTTGCGGGTTGATGCCCAGCCCGCTTTCCCGGATGGCCTTTTCCACCTTGCCCACCAGCCCCTTGTCCCAGACATTGACCGTGACCATGCGCGGCTCGGGCACATTCACTGTGCCCACCTGATTGATCGGTGTCATGGACCCGTAGGCGTCCACCATCACCGGCTCGAGCATCGAGGCCGAGGCGCGGCCCGTGCGCAGCGAGGCAAACTCGGTTTTGAGATTGGCCATGGCGCCGTCCATCCGGCGCTCAAGGTCGTCTGTGTCCAGCATAAAGTCGTCAGACATCGCTTTCCCCGTCATATCGTCTTTGGCCCGAAGGCGTCTTTGACCCGGGTATAGTTCATGCCGCCCGCAGAAGGCCAGAGTGGTTTCGCGCAGCGCTTATGCAGGCGGCCAGGTGCCAGCCTTGGGTTCTTCCGTGGTCGGCAAAACCCCCAGAGCTTTGCAAGCTCAGCTGCCACCCGCCTTGTAGTACGCTATGAGAACAGAGCTCAGGACACTTGATCCAACCAACAACATCCTGATGCCCGCGCTGATCTGAGAAGCAAAACCGGCAAATACGACAGAAACAGGAACCAAGATTGCCAGCGCGATCACGAGGCGCGCTGTCCAGACGCGCTCGGCGCAGTCGGCGAGGCAGTCCGGTCCAACGGACAAAAACAGCAGCACAATCGGCACCGCCGCCAGCGTCATCGAACATGCGACCGCCAGTGTACGCCTCATCGCAGCCCTTACCCCACCAAATCAACGATCAAGAAGCGTTGTCGCATCAAAGAATCGTCCGTCTTTGAGTCACTGTATTGAACGTGCCCTGTCGGTTTGTCTTCGGTTTGCATCTGCCCGACCTAAATCGGAGCAGTTTTAACCTAACCAAAGGCGCTTTTAGCGGCAAAAATCGGGGCTACGAACTCAGACATGTTAACGACGAACTATTCCGGCACACCTAACCCTGAACCCGCGTAAATGTCCCTTTGCCCTCGAGAATGGACTTGAAGCCTCCCGGCGTGTCTAGCGGGAAGACGATCAGCGGCAGGTTGTTGTCGCGGGCCAGCGCAATCGCGCTGGCGTCCATCACCTTGAGGTTCTTTTGCAGGACCTCGTCATAGGTCACGACGTCATAGCGTTTGGCATCGTCATGTTCGCGCGGGTCCTTGTCATAGACCCCGTCGACCCCGTTCTTGCCCATGAAGATCGCCTCGCAGGACATCTCGTTGGCGCGCAGGG
>CAZRUV010000017.1:31313-39899 GCA_964603315.1 uncultured Rhodobacterales bacterium | reverse complement strand
CCGATCATCCGGTCGACGGCGGTGTCTTCGACATCCCGGCCCTGCTGATGACGTTCTTCTACACCCAGATGCGCCCGATGATCGCCGCGGGCCACCTGTACCTCGCCTGCCCGCCCCTCTTCCGCCTGACGCAAGGGGCGAAGCGGGTCTACTGACTCGACGAACGCGAGCGGGACGCCTGGCTGGAGAAAGGCCTCGGCGGCAAGGGCAAGATCGACGTGTCACGGTTCAAGGGTCTGGGCGAGATGGACGCCAAGGACCTCAAGGAGACGACGATGATGCCGGAAACGCGGAAGCTGATCCGCGTGTCGATCGACGAGGACGAGCCGGGCCAAACGGGCGATCTTGTTGAGCGGCTAATGGGCAAGAAGCCGGAACTGCGGTTTCAGTACATTCAGGAGAACGCGCGGTTTGTGGAGGAGTTGGATGTTTGAGTGGTGATCCGCATTGGTTGGAGTACGTGCGCGCGTTGGGTCCGGTCGTTGTAGCACTTGCCGTTGCATACATTGCTTACCAACAGTGGCAGACAAACCGACTAGCACTTAAGGAAAAGTTGCTCGACCGACGGCTCAAAATCATAGACGCCGCGACCAATTATTTTGAGGCAACCTTGGAACTTGATACCAATGGATACTTGGAGAAACGACGTGGTTTTTCTAAACATTTGATTGAAGCCGAGTACCTCTTCAGTAGCGAAATTCATAAGGAATTGAAGCAGTTCTTCCATTTAAACAGTCAGTTGCGACGCTTGATAGAGAGAGACAGACACGCAAACCGATGTTCTGATGAGCAAGCGAAAAGAGTCGCGGATGAAAAGGCAGAAATCGACAAAGAGATTGAAGATTCACTTCAACGCATCTGGTTGGCATCTGCGAAATACATGCGCATTGATGAGGGGCATTCACGTTAAGAGCCGACGACCCAACAGAAGGGTTTGCCTAAAGCCCCAACGACGGGCCGCGGTGCGGCGATCCAACTATCGAGCTAGAGCGTTTTATGGCAGCCAAGTCATCTTCGATCTGATCTGCGCACATACATCAAACGTATCGCCGTGCCGGGGGGCGGCCCGGCGATGGGGCGGCGGACTGCGGCCTTGATTCCGCCCTTTGATGTAGAGCGACCCGGCCCCTCTCGGCAGATTTTGCAACGGCGAAATCGCCTGCCGGGCAGGTCAATGGCCCTCTCGCGCATCCGTTCCGGATACGCTGCCGGGTGACGCGCCCGCGTTGCGGACGCTTAGACGGCGCCTGCGGCTTGATTCCGCCCTTGGCGCGTTGAACCAGCAATTTCTAACCTAGTTTACGTAAAATAGTTGGGCAGCCCGGTCGTGATGGGGACAGATACACGCGGGCTGCCCTGCCCTCCCCGTGGACGTCCAGGAACCACGGGGCGAGCATTTAGGTCGCCTCAGACCACTGCGCCAACCACGGCCCAGAGGCTCATCATGGCGGCAAATCCAAAGACGGTGGGGATGATGACTTTTTCCATTTTCTCGGTCCTTTCCTGGCAGGACCCGATCAGGGCCCTGCGGTGCGTTCCGCGACATCCGTGCCGCGATGGAATGGATCTGGGCACGATCCGTTGACACAAAAAGAGGGGGTGTCATCACCCCTGTGCGAGCGGTTGTAACGTGACAGTGCGCAATCCCCCCTTGCGCCTGTCCCCGATCTTTGGCCCTATCGCAGCCATGATCTGGCGCGCCTTACTGATCCTGATGCTGGTGGCCTCGTGCACCGGCAGGCCCCTCACGGACGCCGAAATAGCCTTTGCCCAGAAGATCCATGGCGACCAGCTTGACACCTCTCGCGTGCGCCTGATCGATGGTGCGCCCACCCGGGCGGTCACCTTCCGGCGCAAACCGCGCCCGCGCGTCACCTGTCGCGAGCGGATTGTCCCGCCGGTGACCACCGAGATCGTGACCGCCAAGCCAGCGGCGGTGGCGCTGTGGCAGCGGGTTCTCTTTGACAAGGACTGGTATCTTGAGGACTACGTCCCGGCCTACCCCGACGAGATCAACCTCGTCGCGGCGATGCTGCTGGCGCATGAGTTGACCCATATCTGGCAATGGCAGAACCGCGACCGCACCGGCTATACGCCGTTCCGCGCGGCGACCGAGCACCGCTGGGGCCAGTTCGGCACTGATCCTTACCTGTTTGATATCGACAACGATCAGGCCTTTCTGGACTTTGGCTATGAACAGCAGGGCTCAATCGTGGAAGAATTTGTCTGCTGTCGGGCGCTGGCCCCGCAGGCCCCGCGCACAAAGCGGCTGCACGCGCTGATCAGTCAGGAAATGCCCCTCGCCGCCCTGCCCCAATCGCGCCCGTCGGATGTGCAATTGCCGTGGAGCGGGTTGGAGCTGGACGGCATTTGCGGCTGACGGCACAGGAGAATGGCATGGCCCAATACGCGTTGATCATGTTGCTGGCCGGCATCGGCATTCCGCTGCTCGCAGCACTGAACGCGGCCCTTGGGACGCGGCTGGGCAGCCCGGCTGCGGCGGCGCTGGTGCTGTTTCTGGTCGCCTTTGCGACGGCGGCGGTGGTCTTTGCGGCGACGGGTGCCCAAGGGCTCAGCCGGTTGGCCGCAGCGCCCCGGCACCTGTTGCTGGCGGGTGTGCTGATCGCGTTCTACGTCCTGTCGATCACCTATATCGCGCCGCATTTCGGGATCGGGAACGCGGTGTTCTTTGTGCTCTTGGGGCAGTTGATCTCGGCGGCGGCCATCGACCATTTCGGCCTCTTTGGCGCGCAAGCCACCACGTTGGGTCCCGCACGTCTGGGCGGCATCGCATTGATGGCGGCGGGCGTCTGGCTCACGCAGCAGAGCTAGGCTTCGCCCGCCAGTTCCAGCGCCTGCGCCCATGCCACCGGATCAAGGCTGGCCGGATCGGCGGCCTGCCGCCCCTGCCCCGGCAGTCGTGCGCCTTCGTCCTTCGCGACCGCACTGGCCAGGTCTGCCACGCGCGCGTCGAACCCGTCCGAGGCTGACGGGTCGATCAACAGGTAATACTGGCCCAGATCATGCGGCGGCCCGTCCGGTGCCTTCAGAGGGTTAACCATGTGGCTGAGAACGCTTCCCGTCAGGGCTGCGGCAAGGATTTCGGCCATGAGACCGAACCCCCAGCCCTTGTGGCCGCCCGAAGACACCAGCGCGCCGCCAAGTGCCGCCTCGGGGTCCGTTGTGGGATTGCCGTCTGCGTCCACGGCCCATCCAAGCGGGATCGCTTCGCCCGCTGCCTTGGCCATCGTGATCTTGCCCAGAGCCACCGCGCTGGTGGATTGATCCATGTGCAGGGCAAGCCCGCCCGCACCGTCCGGCACGGAAAAGGCGATGGGATTGGTGCCAATCACGCGGGTCTTGCCGCCGGGTGCGGCAACAATCGGGGACGCGTTGGTGAAACCGAGAGCGATCAACCCCTCCTGCGCGATCATCTCGGTGAAGTAGCCCAGCGAGGTGCAGGTATGTGCATGGGCAACCGAAAGGCTGGCCACGCCGAGCGTCCGGGCCGCATCCACCGCCGGAGCCAGACCATAGGCGAAGGCAGGCTGCGCGAAACCGAACCGCGCATCGACCAGCACGGTGCCCGCACGCGGGGTCGCCACATCCGGGGTCACGTCCCCTTTGACGCGTCCGGATTGCAACTGTTTGCAGTAGCTTTCGAGGTAGTAGAGCCCGCAAATGCGGTTGCCAAAGGCCTCGGCACGGGCGACGGCCCGGGCAACTTCGGCAGCGGCAAAGCCCGCCGCTCCGTGGCGTTCGAGTGCCGCTTGCACCACACGCTCAATCTCGGCAAGGGAAATGGTCGCCATATGCGTCTCCGAACAACAAAAGAGCGCCGCGTGACAGACGGGGCGCCCTTTCGATGTCAAAGCAATTGCCAGGCGGCGTCAAGCGCTTCAGCCAGGCAGGGCCGCTGTGGTGCCCGGTGCTTCGCCGGAGACGGCTGAGGCGGGGATCTCGGCCGTCACACCCTGCAGGGTCAACGTCGCCCCGGTGGACAGGGTCACGATCAGGTTGCCGGGGCTGGTTGTGGTGTCCTGACTGGCAATGCTGACGTCACCGGGCGTCGCGGCCTCCACCAGAATGACATCCGACGCTGCGTCAAAGTCAGTGATCGTGATCGCGCCATTCGCGTCATCCATCAGCACGAAACTGTCGGCGCCGTCGCCGCCTGTGGCCACATCCGTGTTGCCAAGCGCCAGCGTATCATCGCCAAGACCGCCATCCAGGTTGTCCGCATCTGCATCCGCAGCGTCCGCCGCGGCGGCCGACGTCGAGAACAACAGGTCATTGCCCGCAGCACCGGTGATGACATCCGCACCGACGCCGCCAATCAGGGTGTCGTTCTGATCTGCGCCACTCAGGGTGTCATTGCCTTCGCCCCCGTCAAAGTTGGCGGCAATGCCGTCGCCGGTCGAAAAGTTGTTGGGCCCGGCGTTGTCGGTCACATCATCGGGCAGCGTGGTCACCGGGACCGTGTCATCGCCCATCGTGTCATCGCCCATGGTGTCATCACCCATCGTGTCCTCGGACATGAAGACAATCGCGCTGTCCGGGATCGCCGCATCCACACCCTGCAGCAACGCCGTCGCCCCGCTGGAGAAGGTGATCAGCAGGCCATCATCGGTCACGGCCTGACTGGTCACGGTCACATCAGACCCTTCGGCGGTACTGACGACCAGCGTATCCTCGGCCGCGTTGAAATCGGTAATGGTGACGGCGCCGGTCTCGCCTGTGGCAAGCGTGAACGCATCCGCGTCCTGCCCCCCGGTGCCCGTGTCGCCATCCGACAGGAACAGAACATCAAGGCCCGCACCGGACACAAGCGTATCGGCTGCGCCGTCGCCTGCGCCGCCATCCAGGGTATCGTCCCCGCCCGACCCTGTCAGCGCGTCCGCGCCGGCACCGCCATCCACGACATCATCGCCGGAACCACCGCTGACCGTGTCATTGCCGACACCGCCAAGGACGGTATCGTTGCCGGCATTGCCCTGCACATCATCGTCACCAAGGCCGCCGCTGACCGAGTCGTCCCCGTCTCCGCCGGTCACGGAATCGTCGCCATCGCCACCGTCGAGCGTGTCAAACCCCTGTTCGCCTTCGAGCGTGTCGTTGTCCGCGCCACCATCAATGACGTCGTTGTTCAGCCCGCCTCGGACGAGGTCAGCGCCTGCGCCCGCCGCAATAGAGTCGTTGCCATCGCCCCCGTCGAGACTGTCCGCGCCGTCACCCCCGTCGATCGTGTCCGCACCTGCCCCGCCCGAGATCGTGTCCGCTTCGGGAGATCCGGCCAGGGTGTTGGCATTGCCGTCGCCGACCAGATTCACACTTTCGGTGGGCGTGTCGGTGCCG
This sequence comes from uncultured Rhodobacterales bacterium, assembly GCA_964603315.1. Taxonomy (GTDB): domain Bacteria; phylum Pseudomonadota; class Alphaproteobacteria; order Rhodobacterales; family Rhodobacteraceae; genus Tateyamaria. Next base: position 34,544 of record CAZRUV010000017.1, on the reverse strand, counting down.
GTGTCCGGATCTTCCCCGTCACCATCATCCGGCAAACCAACAAAATCAGGCTCATCGAATATCGTCGCAATCGGCAGCGCGGCGAGCAGCAGAAAGGTCAAAATGGCCGACATATCGGGGTCTCCACAACAAACGCTCGTTGACGAAAACGGTCAACTCAACCTGCGTAGCACAATCGCAGGTTGGTCAATATGGACAAGACGAAAACACAGTGTTTCCATATTGTTGCCATATTGGTGGAGAGCCGGACCGGCGCGCGTCGCTCAGGTCGCAACGCCCTGTCCACGCTCCAGATGCACGATACGGTCCATGCGGGCTGCCAATTCGTGGTTATGCGTCGCAATGAGCGCCGCACAGCCGCTGTCGCGCACGATCCCTGCCAGCGTATCGAACACCTGCGTGGACGTTCCGGGATCGAGGTTGCCCGTCGGCTCATCCGCCAGCAGGACACGCGGTGCGTTGGCGAGCGCCCTGCAGAACGCGACCCGTTGTTGTTCGCCGCCCGACAACGCGCTTGGCCGGTGATCCGCACGGTCGGCAAGGCCGACACGGCCCAACAGATCGCGTGATCGCGCATCGGCGGCGGCGCGTCCTGTTCCCGCCGCGCGCTGCGGCAGGCTCACGTTTTCGAGCGCCGAGAATTCAGGCAGCAGGTGGTGAAACTGATAGATAAAGCCAATGTCATCCCGCCGCGCCCGGGTGCGCGTGTCGTCGTTTGTCCCCACCATGTTCCGGCCCCCGAGCGCCACGGATCCGGTGTCAGGCGTGTCCAGCAAGCCCGCGATATGCAGCAACGTGGACTTGCCAGCACCGGACGGGGCGACAAGGGCGACGATTTCCCCTTTGGCAAGGGTCAGGTCAATGCCGCGCAGCACCTCGACCGCGTTGGGCGCGCCCGCGTTATAGGTCTTGCGCACGTCCCTCAGCGCCAGCGCCGGATCACTCATAGCGCAGGGCCTCCACCGGGTTCATCCGCGCCGCCCGTCGGGCCGGGAAAAAGGTGATGAACCAACTGAGCGCGAGGCTGAGACCGGCCGCCGCCAGAATATCCCCCGGCAAGACGATGGCCGACGGAAAGATAAAGCCGCGCCCTTCGAGATCTTCCACCCCGTTGCCCGTGATCGTGTTCACCAGCCCGTAGACGTGGTCGATATTCGCCGCAAAAAGCGCACCCAGCAGGATCCCAAGCGCGGTGCCGACCGTGCCGACCCATGCACCGCACAGAAAGAACACGCGCAGGATCGAGCCCTGGCTCAGCCCGATGGTGCGCAAGATGCCGATGTCGCGGCCCTTGTTCTTGACCAGCATAATCAACCCGGAAACGATGTTCAGAGCCGCGATCAAGACAAGGATCGCAAGTACGATAAAGATGGCGTTGTCCTGCAATTCCAGCGCCTGCAGCATGCCGCCAAAGCGGTCCTGCCACGTCCAGCTGTAGGACCGATCCCCCGCCGCCTCGCGCAGGGCGCGCACCACCGGTTCGAGGTTGTCGGGATCGTCGAGGCGCAGGTCAATCTGATCCACGGCCCCATCGCGGTTGAAAAAACTCTGCGCTTCGTCCAGCGGCAGGTAGACGCGGGCTTGATCCATGAACGGCTGGCCGGTCTTGAAGATGTAGACAACCTCGTAAGCTGAAATGCGCGGCGTGATCCCCAGCGGCGTGCGTGCCCCGTCGGGCGAGATCAGCTTGACCCGGTCGCCGATGCCGACGCCCAGTTGATTGGCCAATTGTGACCCGAGCGCCATGCCATCCTCGAACCGGTCCAAAGTGCCCTGCTGGCTCTCGGCGTCGGCCACCAGCGGATACTCCATCAGGTCGTCGCGCGTGATCCCATAGACGTCCGCAGGCGCGTTCGATCCGCGAAAGCTGCCCATGACCTGCGCGCGCACCAGCGGCGCGGCATCTGCGACGCCCGGGACCGCCTCGATCCGGGGCAGGATTTCCGCGTAATTTCTGATGGTTGCGTCCGGCGGCTTACCCTCTTCCTGAACCCTTATGTAGCGCAACTCAATATGGGCATTGCCGCCCAGCATCGTGTCCACGAAGTCGGCGCGCAGTCCGGCGCGAACAGCGAGGGTCGCCACCAGCGCAAAGACAGCCAGGGTGATGCCAATCAGGCTGATCCACGTCATCGCGCTGACGCCACCCGTGGCCCGCTTGGCACGCAGATAGCGCCAGGCGATCAGCCACTCGAACGGGGCAAAGGGTGCGGGCGCTTTGGCCATTCTGGTCGGGGCTCCTGCTCGGGCTTTGCCTCACCCTTGGCGGGGCGCAGGGGCAAGGTCAAGCCCTGCCGACCAAACGGCCAAAGGGCCACAGGACCGCGCGCAGCACGGCCCAGGTGGCCAGCACCCCCGCAAGGAATCCGCCACCCGCAAAAACAGCGCCCGCCAGCGTGAGGGGAAGCGCAGGCTGAAACGCCTCGAACGCGGCCTGCGCCACTTCGGGGTCCGTTAACCGGTGCGCGTTATAGGCGCGCTGGAACGGGCCTGCGCCTTCCAGCCTTGCCAGATCCGCCGACAGACGCGCGTGCCGGGCAAAGGTCCGGCGCATATCCGCCTGACGACGCTCGAGAAAATCCGTTCCGACCATCTGCGCCAGCGCGGCCTCACGGCTCAACCCCTCGGCCGCCGCAGACCTGTCAAAATCCGCCACGACCTCTGTCAGCGCATCCACCGCGCCGCCCAGACGCTGCGTATATTGCTGCGAAAACTCCGGAAATTGCGAGGCCGCCACCCCCCCCATCAAACCGCCTGCCAACATCAGCGTGCGCAGGATCACGGACCACCTCCGTAGACAGCCCGCGCAAGCGCGCCATCCAGCGCAAACATCGCGTCCCAGTCGACACAGGCATCGTAAAGCGCAAGCGCGCTCACCCTGCCCTCCCACATGACAGCGAAACTGCCCGCGTTGAACCGCCCCGGAAAACAGAGCGCGCCAAAGTGCCAGAAATTGTAGCTGCCACGGAACGGGCGAAACACCATGCCAAGGCCGTAAAATACCCCGTTGCCCATCGCGACATGCGGGTAGGCAAAAGGGTCTTCCCACACCGGGCTGCCGGGCCCGTAAGAGCGGTGGAGGAACGCCTGATAGCTTGCCACTTCCGCCATGACACCGCCCCACGGGCCAAACGCGCCGCTGCGATCGCCAAGCCGAATGCCCTCGTCCAGACCCAGCCGTGGCCAGCAGGCATCCACATAAGTCTGGCCCGACGCCGCCTCGATCATGAG
>CAZRUV010000017.1:0-31213 GCA_964603315.1 uncultured Rhodobacterales bacterium | reverse complement strand
CGCCCTCTTCCACCAGCGTCAACGCGCACATCGCCGTGATGGATTTGGCCACGCTGGCCAACTCCCCGCGCCCGTCCGAGGGTTTGATCTGCCAGATGTCGCCCTCTCGCGTGGCCACGCCCAGCACGCCGGTCGTCTCCACCCCGACCCGCCAGTTGTCGAACGCCGCCTGCATCCGGTCCGTGACCTCGTCCGCTGCCAGCGGCAGCGCGGTCAGGGCCCAGATCAGAGCGGCCCGCACCATGTCAAAGCCAGGTGTGGAAGCTCTGGCGCGCCATCGGCTCCCAGTGCTCGGAACTGTGCTGCTTGTGGGGCGCATAGATGTCGATCACGCGCGCCACGGCATCCTTCGGGCTCAACTCTTCGCTTTCGCCGGTTCGGCGGGACGTCAGTTCAACCACACCGTTCTTGAGCCCGCGCGGGCCCACTGTGATGCGCCACGGCATGCCCAAAAGGTCCATCGTCGCGAATTTGCCCCCCGCACGCTCGTCGCGATCATCGTAAAGCGGCTCCAACCCGGCCGCTTCGAGGCTTTTGACCAGTTTCTCGCAGGCGCCATCGGCTTCGGCATCGCCCTGCTTGAGGTTCACGATCCCCACATGGAACGGTGTGACCCCCTCCGGCCAGATAATGCCCTTGTCGTCGTGATTGGCCTCGATGATTGCGCCAATCAGGCGGCTGACACCAATCCCGTGGCTGCCCATATGCACCGGCACCTGCTTGCCATCGGGCCCCTGCACCACTGCACCCATCGCATCCGAATATTTGGTGCCGAAATAGAAGATCTGACCGACCTCGATGCCCCGCGCAACACGCTGGCGGTCCTGTGGCACGGCATCAAACAGATCCGGATCATGTGTTTCGTCGGTGCGCGCATATTTTGAGGTGAACTCTTCGAGAACACCCGCACATTGCGCCACATCATCATAATCGATGTCGCGATCGCCAAAGGTCAGGTCGGTGACCGCGCTGTCATAGAACACCTCGCTCTCGCCTGTATCGGCCAGAACAAGGAATTCATGCGTGTAGTCGCCGCCAATCGGCCCACCATCGGCGCGCATCGGGATCGCCTGCAGGCCCATGCGCTCATAGGTCCGCAAGTAGCTTACCAGATGGCGGTTGTAGGCGTGCAGCGCATCTTCCTTGGTCAGATCAAAGTTGTATCCGTCCTTCATGAAGAACTCGCGGCCACGCATGACGCCGAACCGGGGCCGGATCTCGTCGCGAAACTTCCACTGGATATGATACAGCGTCAGCGGCAGGTCCTTGTAGGACCCCACATGCGCGCGGAAAATATCCGTGATTAGTTCTTCGTTTGTGGGTCCATAGAGCATGTCGCGGTCATGGCGGTCCTTGATCCGCAGCATTTCGCGCCCGTAATCATCGTACCGGCCGCTTTCGCGCCACAGGTCCGCCGATTGCAGGGTCGGCATCAGCATGGGCACGTGCCCGGCCCGCACCTGTTCCTCGTGCACGATATCCTCGAGCCGCCGCAGCACCTTGAACCCCAGTGGCAGCCACGAATAGATCCCTGCGCTGGCCTGCTTGATCATACCGGCCCGCAACATCAGGCGATGGCTGACGATCTGCGCCTCGCTTGGGTTCTCTTTCAGCACCGGCAGAAAATATCGGCTTAGACGCATGGTGGTTCACTCCAGTTCCTTCTTTCGCTTGCTTAGGCCAAAGCCCGCACACCCGCAACGGCGCTTCTGGCCGTCGGCAAAAGCACGGGGGAGTTTGAGGGGAGCCTCCCCTCATCAGAAACATGAATCGCGTGCGCGTCAGCGCTCAATTTGGTTGCAGCGGGGTTGCAGCGCGCCGCAAAACCCCGCATCTCTAGCCAAACCCTACAGCACGGAGCATGCATGGCCCTGCCGGTCCGAGAACAACTGAAATACTGGGGCATCGCCGCGGCGGTGGTCCTGCTGTTGCTATATGCACTCGGCAACGTGTTGCTGCCCTTTTTTCTCGGGGCCGCGATTGCCTATTTCCTCGACCCCGTCGCCGACTGGCTCGAGGCGCGCGGGCTCAGTCGCGGCATGGCAACCGGTGTGATCACCTTTGGCGCCATCGTTATCTTTGTGATCGCTGCCCTCCTGATCATCCCGACCCTCGTGCAGCAGGCCGTACAGCTCTTTAACGTCGCACCGGAACTCGCGCGCAACATAACAACATTTTTAACCGAGCGTTTTCCGAGCCTTGCGGACGAAAGCTCAACCATCAACCAAAGCCTCAAGAACATCGGCCAGACGGTGTCGGAGCGTGGCGGCGAACTGCTGAATTCCGCGCTGACATCGGCGGCAAGCCTGCTGAACATCGTGGTGCTGTTCGTCATTGTGCCGGTTGTGGCGGTTTACCTTCTACTGGACTGGGACCGGATGATCGCAAAGGTAGACGCGCTTTTGCCGCGCGACCACGCCCCCGTCATCCGCCAGCTTGCCCGCGAGGTTGACGAAACACTCGCCGCGTTCATCCGGGGCATGGGCACGGTCTGCATTATCCTTGGCGCGTACTACGCCATTGCCCTGATGCTGGTCGGGCTGCAATTCGGCCTCGTCGTCGGCTTCGTTGCCGGTCTGCTCACCTTCATTCCCTATGTCGGGGCGATTGTGGGCGGCGCACTGGCCATTGGCCTTGCGCTCTTCCAGTTCTGGGGCGACTGGCTCTGGATCGTCGTCGTCGCCGGCATCTTTCAGGTCGGTCAGTTGATCGAGGGCAACGTCCTGACCCCCAAGATGGTCGGTGACAGCATAGGCCTGCACCCGGTTTGGCTGATCCTGTCCCTGTCGGTGTTCGGTGCGCTCTTTGGCTTTGTCGGTATGCTTGTCGCCGTACCTGTCGCGGCCGCACTTGGTGTGCTCGTGCGCTTTGTCATCGACCAGTACAAGGAAAGCCGCCTCTACAAGGGCCTGTCCCATCAGGATGCCCAAGAGGCCGAGGACTGAGCCATGGCCACACAGCTTGGTTTTGACCTTCCGGTGCGGCCCGCACTGGGGCGCGACGATTTTCTCGTGGCCCCGTCCAACGCCGTGGCCCTCGCCATGATGGATGACTGGCCGAACTGGGCCAAACACAAGCTGGCCCTGACCGGGCCTGCGGGCGCGGGCAAGACCCATCTGACCCATGTCTGGGCCGATGCCACGGGCGCCCGGATCGTCGCCGCGCGTGATCTTGCCGGAACCGACATCGAAGACCTGTCCCGTACGCCCGTCGCTGTCGAGGATGTCGACGAGATCGCAACCGATGCGGCCGCGCAAACCGCGCTCTTTCACCTGCACAATCTGATGGCGGCGGCGGCGGTGCCCCTGCTGATGACCGGAACAGCCCCCCCGCGCCACTGGGCGCTGAGCCTGCCTGATCTGCAAAGCCGGGTGGACGCTGCGGGCCATGCGCGCCTCGACCCGCCCGATGACACTTTGCTGGCCGCTGTGCTCGCCAAGCTCTTTGCCGACCGGCAACTCGTGCCCAAACCGGACGTGATCCCCTATCTGCTGAACCACATGGACCGCAGCTTTGCCGCTGCCCGCGATATGGTCTCCGCCCTCGACGCCAGCAGCCTCGCGCAAAAGCGCGCCCTGACCCGGGCCTTCGCGGCGCAGGTGCTGGACAACGCACCCAAAGGCGCGGAATAGTCGTCACTCAACCGTCACACCCCCCTGCCATATGGCCCTTCATGACCAACGCCGACTTTCTCAAATCCGATTTCCCCGAACCGCAGGAACTGCCGGACTTCGATCCGGCAAGCCCCGCCCGGTTCTTCAATCGCGAACTGAGCTGGCTGGCCTTCAACTGGCGCGTCGTGGAAGAGGCGGAAAACCCGCGCGTCCCCCTGCTGGAACGGCTGCGCTTCCTGTCGATTTCCGCGGGCAACCTGGATGAGTTCTACACCGTGCGTGTGGCGGGTCTGCGCGAACTGGCGATGGCGGGCAACACGACCCCCGCCGCCGACGGGCTCAGCCCCGCCGAACAGCTTGTCCTGATCAACGAAGACGCGCGCAACCTGCTGGCCCGCCAGCAGGCCGTACTGACCGGTCTCAAGGCCGAGATGGAGGCGCAAGGCATCTCCATTCTCACCCCCAGGGACCTGTCGGACGCAGACCGCGCACATCTCGCAAACGTGTTTCTCACGCGCGTCTTTGCCGTGCTGTCGCCGCTGGCCGTTGACCCCGCGCACCCGTTCCCCTTCATCCCGAACATGGGCTACGCGCTGGCCCTGCAACTCGAACGCAAGTCCGACAAGCGCAGCCTGCAGGCGCTCCTGCCCATCCCGGCCCAGATCGACCGCTTTGTCGCCCTGCCCGGGGACGGCCACCGCTTTCTGCCGCTCGAGGATCTGCTGGTCCTGCATGTTCCCGACCTGTTTCCCGGCTACAAGCTCACGACCCATTTCGGCTTTCGCGTGCTGCGCGACAGCGACCTCGAGGTCGAGGACGAGGCCGAAGACCTCGTGCGCGAGTTCGAGGTGGCGCTGAAGCGCCGCCGCCGGGGCGAAGTGGTGCGCCTCACCCATTCCGCCGGCGCACCAAAGGCGCTGAAATCCGTGATCATGCGCGAACTTGGCGTGACCGAATCCGAGGTGATCGAACTGGACGGCATGGTCGGCATTTCCGACCTCAGTGAACTGGTGCTCGACGCCCGCCCCGACCTCCTCTGGCCCAGTTTCACCCCGCGTGTCCCGGAACGCGTGACCGATTTCGAAGGCGACATGTTCGCCGCGTTCCGCCAGAAGGACATGCTGCTCCAGCACCCCTACGAGACTTTCGACATGGTCGTGCGCTTCCTGCAGCAGGCGGCCCGCGATCCGGATGTGGTGGCGATCAAGCAGACGCTTTACCGCACGTCCAAGAAATCCCCCATCGTCGAGGCGCTGTGCGAAGCCGCCGAAGACGGCAAATCCGTCACGGCACTCGTCGAACTCAAGGCGCGCTTTGACGAGGCCGCCAACATCCGCCAATCCCGCAGGCTGGAACGGGCCGGCGCCCATGTGGTCTATGGCTTTCTCGACCTCAAGACCCATGCCAAGATCAGCACCGTCGTGCGCCGCGAGGGCGACGAACTGGTCACCTACACGCATTATGGCACCGGGAACTATCACCCCGGCACTGCCCGCATCTATACCGATCTGTCGCTTTTTACCTGCGACCCGAAACTGGGGCGCGACGCCACCAAGGTGTTCAACTTCCTCTCCGGCTACGCCCCGCCCGAAGACCTTGGCAACCTCGCCATTTCCCCGATTAACCTCAAGTCGCGCCTGCTCGAGATGATCGATGCCGAAGCCAAACATGCAGCTGCAGGCAAGCCTGCCGAAATCTGGGCCAAGATGAACTCGCTGATCGACAGCGAGGTCATCGACGCGCTCTACACAGCATCGCAGGCCGGCGTGAAAATCAGCCTCGTGATCCGCGGCATCTGCGGTGTGCGCCCGGGGATCAAGGGGCTCAGCGAGAACATCCGCGTGAAATCCATCGTCGGTCGCTTTCTGGAACACTCCCGCATCGTCTGCTTTGGCAACGGTCACGGCCTGCCCGCGAAAAAGGCGCGCGTCTTCCTGTCCTCGGCCGACTGGATGGGCCGCAACCTCAACCGGCGCGTCGAAACCTTGGTCGAGATCGAAAACGCGACCGTCAAGGCACAGATCGTCAGTCAGGTGATGGCCGCAAACCTCGCCGATGTGGCCCAAAGCTGGGTGATGGGCCCGACAGGCAAATTCACCCGTCCGCAAGTGCCCGAAGGGACATTCGCCTTCAACTGCCACCGCTTCTTCATGGAAAACCCTTCCCTGTCCGGGCGCGGCTCTGCCGGTGCGTCCGACGTGCCGAAACTGACCCACACCGAAGACTGACCGCTGGCCAAATGGGCGTTGCCCGGGGTCGGTGGGCGGGCGAATTTGCACAGCAAAGAGAGCCGCCCACCGACCTCAGCTATGCTCTTCAGCGGCGGTGGCGGCCAGTGCCCGGTTATAGGCCTTCAGCGCATCTACATGAAACAGGCACCCCTTCAATTCCGGTGCCGCGTTTTCACCTGTCAAAGTCACCACCGGCACAAAGGGCACCATCGTGCGATCAAAGATCGGCATTGCCACCTCCAGTGTCGCCGCCGCATCCACGTAAATCCCCTCGCCGATCAGTTCCCAGGACCGCACCACATCCGTGCCGCGCGGATCATCCAGCGCGCGCATCACCGTGCTGACCCGGAACATGGCAAGAAGATACGCCTGCGGACCCGCCGCCAGATGCACGCCCTTGCGCTCGATCTGCGTCAGAAAGAATGACCGGTCCACCAGCCGCGACGACAGCGCCGTCGACATCGACACCGCGACCATCACCGCGAGCCCTGTCTGCCAGTCCCCGGTCAGTTCGAACACGATCAGCGTCGTCGAAATCGGCGCGCCCAGCACCGCGGCTGCCACCGCCCCCATGCCCGCCAGCGCATAAAGCGTCTCGGACCCGGAGACGTCCGGAAAAATGCTCGTCGCCACAAGGCCAAAGGCGAGACCGGTCAGCGCACCAATCATCAGCGACGGCGAAAACACACCGCCCCCCATGCGCCCCGCCATGGTCACGGCAACGGCCGCTGTCTTGAGCACGACAAAGATCACCACTTCGTTCAGCGCCAGCTGTCCGGTCAGCGCCAGCGACGTCGTCTCGTACCCGACCCCGATGATGTGCGGGTAGAATATCGCCATGCCACCCAGCACCAGCCCCGCGCAGGCGGGGCGCAACCAGCGCGGCATGCGGGTACGGTGCTGAAATTCCGTTGCAAGATCGTCGGTCCAGAAAATCGCGCGCATCAGGACCACGGCCACCAATCCGCACAACAGGCCCAAAAGCAGAAAGGCAGGCAGTTCCTGATAGAAAACCAGCGCATTTTCGTCGGCCAGCATGAATTCAGTCACGTCACCATATTCAAGTCGGTTGATGACCGTGCCTGCGACACTCGCGATCACGATGGGCGCAAACGCATGTACTGCAAAGTGCCGCAACACCACTTCAAGCGCAAAGAGCGCCCCCGCAATCGGGGCGTTGAAGCTGGCAGATACGGCAGCGGCCACCGCGCAGCCCAGCAGGTCCCGGCCCGTGATCCCGTCCGCCTTGATCCAGCGGCACACCTTGGTCGAGATCACGGCGGCGATGTGCACCACCGGCCCCTCCCGCCCCGTGGAGCCGCCAGAGGACAGCGTGATGAAACTTGCAAAGGCCGACGCAACGCCCGCCCGGGTGCTCACCCGCCCGTCGCGCAGGGCCGCACCCTCAATCACATCCGCCACGCTGCGCGCAACGGCATCCTTGGTGAAATTGTGCAGGATGATACCCGTGGCAAGGCCACCAACCACCGGGATGATCAGGATCAGATACCAGGGCAGGGACAACGCGAAACTGTGCAGGTGCTGCACATCGTCGGTCCGGTACAGCCAGGCCTGCAACGCCTCAATCCCCTTGCGAAAGAACAGCGCGGCAAAGCCTGCGGCGATCCCGACCGCCAGCGCGATGAACCAGAACTGGATCTGGCTGGGTCCACGGTGCCTGAGCAATCGCCACCCGTCCCGGCATGCGGTGACGGCGGTTTCGAGCGGTTGCGTGATCACGGATTTGGCCATGCGGCGGGCCTGGAACAAGGATGTGCCCTGCTACCCTAGGCCAGAAGCTGCACCACATGAAAGGGACGCGCGCCGCCATTGTGTCGCATGCACGCAATCCGGGAGAATTAGCTGCCCAAAAGGGCACGCGCCGCCCCGCGCGCCTCATCCGTGATCGTATCGCCTGATAGCATGCGCGCGATCTCATCGACGCGGTCCGGCGCCTCCAAAGGTACGACATTTGTGGTGGTCATCCCGTCTGCGACGGATTTCGCCACGCGCCAGTGATGGGTGCCAAGGGCCGCGACCTGCGGCGAATGCGTCACCACAAGCACCTGACCTGCCCCCGCAAGCGTTGCAAGCCTGCGCCCCACCGCATCGGCCGTGGCCCCCCCCACACCGCGGTCAATCTCGTCAAAGATCATTGTGACCCCGTCGCGCCCGCCCTGCAGGCAGACCTTGAGCGCCAGCAGAAAGCGGCTGAGCTCACCGCCAGAGGCGATCCTCGCCAGCGGCCCCGCTGGCGCGCCCGGATTGGTCGCAACGGTAAACGCCACGGCATCGCGGCCCGACGGGCCCGCATCTTCGGGTGTGACTTGCGTCTCGAACACCGCCCGCTCCATCTTGAGCGGCGCAAGTTCGGCCATCACGGCCTTGTCCAGCTTTGCCGCCGCCTTGCGGCGCGTCGCGCTCAGGTGTGTGGCGGCTGCGTCATAGCTGTCTTCGGCCTTGCGCAGCGCCGCGCCCAGTTCCGCCAGATCGGCATCCCCGGCATCCAGTGCGTCCAGTTTGGCGCGCAAGTCGCGCGTGAGCGCGCTCAGGTCATCGGGCGCGACATCGTGTTTGCGCGCCAGCCCCCGCATTGCAAAAAGCCGTTCTTCGGTGTCCTCCAGTTCGGAGGGGTTGAAGGTCAGCTGCTCCATGGCCCGCGCAATCTCGTCGCTGGCGTCGCCGAGTTCGGCCAGTGCGCGCGACAGCGACGCAATCGGCGCGTCGAGCAGACCGCCCGCGTTCGCCGCCGCATCTTCAAGCCAGCGGATCGCGTCACCGACCGCCCCTTCTGCACCCTCGTAACCCACCGACTGATGGGCGCGTGCAACATCTTCGCGCATGCGTTCAGCCCCTTGCATCAACCGACGCGCGGCGTCGAGCGTCGCCTCTTCGCCCGGTTGCGGGTCAAGCACCTCCAACTCCGCAACCGCGTGGCGCAGGAAATCTTCTTCCGCGCGGATCGACGCCATCGCCGCTTCGGCCTCGGCCAGCGCCCTGCGCGCGTCGCCGACAGCGCGCCACGCCGCGCGCGTCTTGCCTGTGTCGATCCCGGCAAAGGCATCAAGGATATCCCGGTGCCCGCGCGGGTTCAGGAGGCCACGGTCGTCGTGCTGCCCGTGCAATTCGATCAAGGTCTCGGACAGCGCGCGCAGCACCTCGCCCGAGCACCGGCGGTCATTGACCCAGGCCGTTTTACGTCCGTCTGCGGTGTTGATGCGCCGCAGGATCAGTTCGTCGTCCACAGGCAGCCCCGCCTCTTCCAGCACGCGGTGTGCGGGGTGATCGGCACTGAGGTCAAACCACGCCGTGACTTCGCCTTGTGCCGCCCCCTGCCGCACCAGATCGGCACGCCCGCGCCAGCCCAGCACGAAGCCGAGCGCGTCCAGCAGGATCGACTTGCCGGCCCCGGTCTCGCCCGTCAGCACATTGAGGCCCGGCTGAAACGCGAGCGTCAGCCGGTCAATGATCAGCATGTCGGAAATGTCGAGACCGCGCAGCATGCCCGTCCTACCCCCGTGCGGTGGGGCGTGTGCTGCCCCGCCCCGCCTGCATCAGAGCCAACGGCCCCGGATCGTCTGACGGTAGATCTGTGCCAGCCAGCTGTTGCCAATGGCGCGCGGGCGCAATCCCTGGCCGGTCAGCAGGTTATAGCTGTCCTCGTACCAGTCGGTGGACTGGTAGTTGTGCCCCAGGATCGCCGCCGCTGTCTGCGCCTCGGCATCCAGGCCCAGCGACAGATAGGCCTCGACCAGCCGGTACAACGCCTCTGGCGTGTGTGTGGTTGTCTGGAAATCCTCGACCACCACGCGGAAGCGGTTGATGGCCGCGGTGTAATGATCGCGGCGCAGATAGTAGCGACCGATCTCCATCTCCTTGCCCGCCAGATGGTCAAAGGCCAGATCGAATTTCAGGATGGAGGTCTTGGCATATTCGCTGTTGGGATACCGCTCGATCACTTCACGCAAGGACTGCAGCGCCTGAAAGGTGAGCCCCTGATCGCGCCCGACCTCGTCAATCTGGTCGTAGTAGCTGAGCGCCAGCAAGTACTGGGCATAGGCGGCATCGTCGTCCGTCGGATAAAAGTCGATGAACCGCTGCGCCGCGGATCGGCTATTGGGGTAATCCTTGTCCTGGTGATAGGAAAACGCCTGCATGATCAGCGCACGCCGCGCCCAGTCCGAATACGGGTAAAGCCTCTCGATCTCACCGAAATAGAAGGCCGCGTCCGTCGGGTCGCCCTCTTCCAGTTCAAACTCCCCGCGTTCAAAGATCTGCTGCGGGGTGAAATTCTCCAGCGGGATTTCCTGACGGTTGAAAAAGCCGCCAGTCGTGGGCCGGTCATTGCCACCGCAGGCGGTTACGCCCAATGTTGCCGCCAACGCAATTGCGAGACCGATTTTCGACGCGCCAAGGCTCATGCCATGCCATCCCATTTGTGCTCACCACCCCCCGAAACGAGGCTGTTGACCGTCTCTAGCATAAAGGTTTGGCAGGGGAAAATGACGATTTTTCGAGCCCCTTACGCGACTGCCGGAATCTCGTCCCAGACCAGCCCGTATCCCGGCAGCCGCTCGGCCGTGTCGGCGTCGCAGGTGATCATGCGCACCGCGTCCGGTGTGGCAAAAAGCGTGCGCAGCAATTGGTTGGTCAGCGTGTGCCCGGCCCGCGTGCCCACGTAGTGCCCGATGATCGGTGCGCCCGCCAGCGCGAGATCGCCCAGAGCATCGAGCATCTTGTGGCGCACAGGTTCGTCCGCATGGCGCAACCCGCCCGGGCTTGTGACGCGGTCGCCGTCAAACACCACCGCGTTCACGCCCGGCGCGCCACCCAGGGCGAGACCGTTTGCCTGCATGCTGGCCACGTCATCCTTGCGGCAGAAGGTGCGGCTGTCGCTCAATTCGCGGGCAAAGCTGCCATTGGACATGTTCAGCGACTTGTATTGCCGGCCAATCGCAGGGTCGGCAAAGTCGATCTCGAAATCGATACGCAGCATCTTGCTTGGGCCGATCGACGCCGTGGCCTCGCCAGACGTGACGGACACGTCCTGAAGCACCTCATAGGCGCGCACAGGCGCTGGCAATTTGCGCAGGCCGCGCTGCATGATGCCACGCACGAACGGAACGGCAGAGCCGTCGAGGATCGGAACTTCTGGGCCGTCGATTTCAACCAGCACATTATGCACGCCGCACCCGGCCAGTGCCGCCATGACATGTTCGACGGTTCCGACGGTGACACCGTTTTCGCCGACCAGCGTCGTGCACAAAGGCGACTGGCGCACGACGTCCCATCGCGCCGGGATCATCGGAGCGGTGTCGAGGTCAACGCGCTGAAACCAGATGCCATGCTCCGCCATCGCCGGGCGGATGGTCATCCGCACGGGCTTGCCCGAATGCAGGCCACAGCCCACAAAGGTGATCGCAGTTTTGACAGTTGTTTGCACGGACCCACCCATGACTTTTTCAAGTTGACCGACAGGTAAGGGGTCGGGCGCGGGGTCACAACTCAATCTTTGCAACGGTCTGAAACATGAGTGTAACAGAATTGCACAACAGTACTATCGACACTGCAACTTACTGATTTCAATGAAAAAAGAGCCGCATCTCTGCGGCCCCCTGTTCACAAATGTGAGCGGTATCAGTTTGCTTGACGCCGCAGGAACGCCGGGATCTCAATCCGCTCCTGATCCGGATCGGTTGTGTCCGCCGGTTGCGGTGCCGGAGCGGGGGCCGCCGTGCGGGCGGCCTGAACAGGCGGCTGCTGGCGCGCAGGCGCTTGCGCCGCGCCCGACGGCGCATCACCGGAGCCTGTCATGCGGTTGATCAGAGAATTGATCCCAAAGCGCGGCTTTTCGGCAGCGGCGCCTTCGGCGACCGCCTCGGGCTGCTGTTGCGGCGCGCCACCGTTGGCGCGCTGTGTCGCTGCACGCAGGCGCGCCAGCGCCTCGGGCGACGGTGTACCGGGTGCCGGGGCGCGCGGTGCCACGAATTCATCCGCGGGCGGGGTTTCGGTATCCTTGGACGGCTCGAATGCAGCCACTTGCGGCTGATAGGCTGGAGGCGGCAGATCATCATCCGCCGCGACCGGCGCGTCATCGGCAAAGATGTCCTCGGCCATGTCTTCCGCAGCGGCTTTCTGCACGTCCAGCCCTTCGAAAAGGCCAGGCTCTTCGGCCGCTTCAGCCATCACTGCCGGCGCAGGTTCGGGGATCGGATCGGCTGCGACCGGTGCCGGTTCCGGCGTTTCGGCTGCAACTGTCGGCGTCAATGGCGCTGCCATGGAGCGGCGCGGTACCGGGATATCGGTCTGAACTTCGGTCGCATCAATGCCGGTGGCCACAACGCTGACGCGCATCGTGCCGTCCATGGCCGTGTCGAGGGTCGAACCCACGATGATGTTGGCGTCCGGGTCGACCTCTTCGCGGATGCGGTTGGCCGCCTCGTCCAGTTCGAACAGGGTCAGGTCGTGCGCGCCGGTGATGTTGATCAGCACACCTTTCGCGCCGCGCAGGCTGATTTCGTCCAGCAGTGGGTTCGCGATGGCCTTTTCAGCGGCCTGAATGGCGCGATCTTCGCCATCTGCCTCGCCTGTGCCCATCATCGCCTTGCCCATCTCGTCCATGACGGCGCGAACGTCAGCAAAGTCGAGGTTGATCAGACCCGGGCGGACCATCAGGTCCGTCACACCCTTCACGCCCTGATAAAGCACGTCATCCGCCATCGAGAATGCCTCGGTGAAGGTCGTCTTTTCGTTGGCGAGGCGGAACAGGTTCTGGTTGGGGATGATGATCAGCGTGTCGACCATCTTTTGCAGGCTTTCCACGCCGTCCTCGGCCTGGCGCATCCGCTTGGCGCCTTCAAACTGGAACGGCTTGGTCACCACGCCGACGGTCAGAACGCCCAGCTCACGCGCGGCCTGCGCGATGATCGGTGCGGCACCCGTCCCGGTGCCACCGCCCATGCCTGCCGTGATAAAGCACATGTGCGCGCCCGCCAGATGGTCAACGATCTGTTCGATTGATTCTTCGGCTGCGGCGGCCCCGACGGTGGCCCTTGCGCCCGCCCCCAGACCTTCGGTCACCTTGATGCCCAGCTGTACCCGGTTGGCGGCAGCGGATTGCTGCAGCGCCTGCGCGTCGGTGTTGGCGACCACGAACTCGACGCCATCCAGCTGTTTTTCAATCATATTGTTGACGGCATTGCCGCCAGCCCCGCCGACACCAAAAACGGTAATACGGGGTTTCAACTCGTCATGCCCTGGCATCGAAAGGTTCAGTGTCATGGTGGTATCCGCCTGTTCTTGTCGCCCAAAAACTTGGGCTCTTCCTGTCCTGAATTCAGGCAACCTTAACCAACAAGGGGTCCATCGTCACGTGGAAATCGCGGTTTTCCTACCAAATATAGCGTTTTGCTGTGGGTAAATTAGCGTAATCTCGCCAATTTCGCTTTATATTGTGGAAAACTCGGAGCCGGACACAAGACATTTGGCTCCGCAAGGTCAATGCCTGCGAAAAAACGACTCACTTCGATGTGCCGGCAACTGCTCGGTCGCCTATATGTGCCCTTTCATGGCATCTTTGGTGTTCTGGCGGCAGACTGACACAATTTGCGCGCGCTGCCTATGCCCTTTTTCCCGTCATTCGCGAAAATCCGCTGTTTTTGGCGCATTGCCTCACCAATTGTCCCGAAACCACTTCACCGCACGACGCAAGCTGCGCGAAGGGTAGCGGTCATGCGGGATGTCAAAGTCCCACCACTCGTCCTGCGGATGTGCCGCAAACAGGGCGAGCCCGACCGCCGAGGCAAAGCCCGGCCCCGTTGCGGCCTGTGGCAAACCGTGAACACGCAGCGGACGGCCCAGCCGAACCTGCTGCCCGAGGATCTTGGACGCGAGGCCATCCAACCCGGGGATCTGACTTGCCCCGCCGGTCAACACAATCTGCTGACTGGGGAGGTGGTCAAATCCGGCCGCATCCAGACGAGCGCGCACCTCTTCGAGGATCTCCTCGACGCGGGGGCGCATGATGCCGATCAGTTCGGCACGGCTCGCGGTCCGGCGATCGTGTTCGTAGTCCCCCGTGTCGCCGCCGATCTCGATCATTTCGCGATCGTCGACACCCGTGGCGTGCACGCCACCGTAAAATGTCTTGATCCGTTCCGCATTCGCCATGGGCACCTGCAAGCCCATCGAGATGTCCGAGGTCACGTGGTCCCCGCCCATGCGCACCGTATCGGCATAGATCATGTGCTTTTTGATAAAGATCGACACGCCCGTGGCCCCGCCGCCGAGATCAATGCAGGCCGAGCCAAGCTCCTGCTCGTCCTCGACCAGCGCAGCAATGCCGGAGGCATAGGCCGACGAGGCCACGCCGGCCAGTTCCAGATCACAGCGCTTGATGCAATGCGCGAGATGCTGCACCGCTGCGGCATCAACGGTCAGCATGTGCAGATCAACGGCCAGCGAATTGCCCAATTGGCCGCGCGGGTCGCTCAACCCGGATCGATTGTCGAGGGCGAAGTTCACGGGCTGCGCATGCAGCACTTCGCGCCCGGTCCCGATCTCGGGCACATCGCAGCGCGACAGGACGCGGGCCACGTCGTTTTCGGTGACCACCTGCCCTTCGAGGTCCAGTTGCGCGTCAAGGCCATAGCTGCGCGGCTCGGCCCCGGCAAAACAGGCGATCACGTGATCGACGCGTATGCCCGCCATCTTCTGCGCCGCCTGGAGTGCTGTGCGAATGGCGCGTTCCGTTTCCTGCATGGCGGAGATTTCGCCAAAGCGCACGCCGCGCGACCGTGTGGTCGCAGCCCCAATCACCCGAAACCCGGATTGCCCGGCCAGCGAGCCAATCTCGCCATCGTCGCCCAGTTTCGTTGTCCCGTCGAACCGCAACACAAGACAGGCGATCTTGGAACTGCCCACATCCAGAATGGCGACAACGCCCCGTTGCATGGCAATTTTGCGCATATGGCGCATGGAGCGTTGGGAGGCATAAAGATCAGTCATCACACATTACTCATTCGTCAAATTCAGCGCACGGATGCGCCACCATTCTTCTGTCGCAGATTGGGTCATGCGCACCGTGGGGCGATCGGCCAGCCGCAGGTCAATACGCGAGACATCGCGGCTGAGCACCTCTTGAGCGCCTTCCAGCGCAATCACCCGTTCCAGCGCCCGGACCGCGCCCGTCGTTGGCAACAGAATGCGCTGATCGCGGTCCATCACCACATCCCAACGCCGGTTGCCCAGCCGGACAAGGCCGCGCAGGCGGTCGCCGAGAGGGGCCGCCGCCTCGACCAGTTCCAGTGCTTCGGCCACGTGGTCGGGCGCGCCCTCGCCCGCAATCACCGGCAGGTCCGGACGTGCGGCACGCCCCGAAACCTCGGCAAATTCGACGCCGGATGCGTCTATCAGATAGAGGCCATCGGCCGTCCGCCAGATCGCCGCCGCCGTGCGTGGCGTGACATCCACCTGCAAGACACCGCCGGGCCGGATGCGCACGGACACGGACTGGATGGGTGGCATCGTAGCCAGCGTGGCCCGGATCTCTTCGACGTCGAGATCAAAGGACGACAGCGGGAAATCGAGCGGCACGGCCTCGCGAATGGCGGCACTCAGTGGGGCATCGGCACCATCCACCGCCATCAGGTTCACCATGAATTCGGGACGCTCTTCGATGCTGGCGCGTATGTCGGCGACAGTATCCGTCACCAGGGTCTGGTTTTCCGGCACGGACAGCCACCAGGTCAGGCCGCCAAAGGCGACGGCAAAGGGCACGCCCACACGCAGGCCGAACAGGAACACGGGCGTCAGCATCAGCCGCTGCAGTCGCCACGCCCAGCGGGAGGGGGCCGGATCGCGCCTTAACGGTGACATGAGGCATCCTCCACCATCCAGGCGCACAGTTCGCCAAAGGAAATGCCCGCCACCTGCGCCTGCTCGGGCGTGAGCGATGTGGGCGTCATGCCGGGCTGTGTATTGGTTTCGAGCAGGATGAGGCCCGCGGCGCCCTTGTCCTCGTCCCAGCGGAAATCCGTACGGCTCACACCACGGCACCCGAGCGCATTGTGCGCGCGCACCGCGTAGTCCTGACAGAGTTCGTAGATTTCCGTCGGCACGTCGGCAGGCACTTCGTGACGGCTGCCGCCGGGCTTGTATTTGGCGTCGTAGTCATACCAGCCATCTGTAATGATATCGGTGACGCCCAGAGGGCGCGTGCCCATCACGGTCGTGGTCAGCTCGCGACCGGGCGCGAAGGCTTCGACCATCACGTGGTCGGGCATCGTGTCGTCCAGCTGCGGCGGGCCATTGGCATCCTCATGCACCAGATAGACACCGACGCTGGACCCTTCGTTGTTGGGCTTGACCACGTAAGGCGTCGGCATCACGTGGCGGGAACGGACGTCCTCTGCCGTGGCAATGATGCTGTCGACCATCGGCAGACCGGCGGCGCGGTACACCTCCTTGGTGCGTTGCTTGTCCATCGCCAGCGCAGATGCCAGCACGCCGGAATGGGAATAGGGAATGCCCAGCCACTCCAGCAGGCCCTGCACGCAGCCATCCTCGCCCCAACGGCCATGCAGGCAGTTGAGAACGGCGTCAGGTTGGATGGATTGCAGAACGGATGCGAGGTCGGGGCCTGCGTCGACCTCGACCACATCGTAATTCAGGTCCCTCAGCGCGGCGGCGCAGGGCTTACCACTTGCCAGTGACACCTCGCGTTCAGCCGAGGGGCCACCCATCAACACCGCCACTTTGGGGGACGACCTGCTCGTCCGACCGCCCATGTGCCTCTTCTGCCCGGGGGCCTTTGCGACCCCTCATTGATTTGCCGTTTCTCCGGCGATTTGAGCGCCGGTGATCTTACCCGTGATCACCGATGCGCATGATTTCCCATTCTAGCGTGATCCCGCTGGAATCGTAAACCTTTTTCCGCACCTCTTCGCCCAAACCTTCGAGGTCGGCGGCGGTGGCGGTACCTGTGTTGATCAGGAAGTTGGAGTGCATTTCGCTCATCTGCGCCCCACCCCGCCTTGCACCGCGCATACCGGCGTCGTCAATCACCTTCCACGCCTTGAGGTCGTGCACGTCGTCGGCCTCGCCTGTCGAGGAAAAACCGGCTGGGTTGCGAAAGGTCGACCCCGCGCTGCGGTCCTTGGTGGGCTGGGTCGCGTCCCGCTTGGCCAATTGCGCGTCCATGCGCGCGGCCAGCGCATCCGGATCACCCTTGGGCGCACGAAAGGTGGCCGAGATCAGGACGGCCCCCTCGGGCAATTGTGACTGTCGGTACGCGAACGAGAGCTCATCCGGCCCGAGCCGGGCCGTCTTCCCTGAGCGCAGCACGACATCGGCATATTCGAACACATCTGCCACATACGTGCCGTAGCAGCCCGCATTCATACGCACGGCCCCACCCACCGAACCGGGTATGGTGCGCAGAAAGGTCAGGTCGAGCCCCGCCGCAGCCGCCTTGCGCGCCACATGCGCGTCGAGCGCTGCCGCCCCCGCCGTCACCCTGTTGCCGTCGATTTCGATCCCGTTGAACCCGCGCCCCAGCTTGATCACCACGGCGCGCAATCCACCGTCGCGCACGATCAGGTTGCTGCCCACGCCCATGGGAAAGACTGCAACACCCGGATCCAGCGCCGCCAGAAAGGCCGACAGATCGTCCGCGTCCGCCGGCATGAACACCCAATCCGCAGGCCCGCCCACGCGCAGCCATGTCAGCGTGGACAAATCCCGCTGCGGTGTCAGGGTGCCGCGCACATCTGGCAGGTCATAGGTCATGCGCGCGGGATGGCGTGACGTGGCGCGGAGGTCAAGACGCCTTGCTGTGTCTGCTGACGAAAAGCGCCAGAATACCGCCGACAAAAAGCCCCGCACCAAGCGGGGGCGGCAACAGCAGGATCAAGAGGGCGACCACAACGCTGTTCGGCAGCATGTCGGGCGGTACGGCCCCGACGAAAACAGCGATCGTGAGCGCCACGCAGATCAGAATGAGCGCGACCCACGACCGAAGCCAGAAGCGACGCATGAACACGTACCCGATGATCAGGCCAGCCGCGAGGCAGGCCGCCGCCAGCGACGCAATCATCGCTCCACCTGCCGCCGCATCCAGCGCGTGAGGTAAATCACGGGCCAGCGCAGGACGCTCATGCCAGCCGCCAGTATCAAAAGGCCGATCCACGGCCCATGCTGCCATGTGACATAGCCCAGAATGGGAATGCCGATGGCGATGAGCACATAGGCGTTGGTCCAGTGGTGGTCCTTGCTGGGCAGCATGGCGATTATGTTGGCCAGCGCCGCCCAGAGGCTTGCGAGGATCAGAGACAGGCTCATCGGCGCAGCTCCTTTGGCAATTCAGGGGTTTGACCGCGCGCCTTGGCCCAGAAATAGCGCAGCGGATTGCGGAACATGGAGACGAACGCGGCGAGGGCCAGTGCGCCCGCCCACCAGGCAACCGCAATGCCGATCCACAGGATCAGGAGCGGCGCAGCAGCCAGAAGCGCAACGCCGGGGATGTACTGATGCCGCATGGGCAGCATCGCGACGATTGTTGAGGCAATCACCCACAACACGCTGGCCCACAACAACGCCATCATGTCACCCCGCGTCGTTTCAAGACGGCACGCCCGAGGATGCCGCCCAGAAAATAGAAAGCAAATGCTGGCAGGATGATCCCGGCTGCCATCACAACGAGGATCATGGCCAATTGACCGGCCAGCAAAACGCCCGCCACGATGATGGCCAGCGCACACAGCCCGAACAGCCAAAGCCCGGCTTTGAACACCGTCTCCAGCCTGAAATAGGTCAGAAGCGCGCCGACAGGCAATGTGACAAGACCAAAGGCGGCGAGAAACAGCATTTCGAAACCCGACGGCCCAAAGCCTGTGCCCTCGTTGAACCCGGCCATGGCGGGGGGCGCAGACATCGCAACCGCGAAGGCAAGACAGGCGCGCCAACCAGCCGCGAGGGCCGTTTGCGCTGCGGGATGGGTCACGAAACTCATGCCGCCCGCCACCGCATCCAGCCAAAGCGGAGCACGCCACCCGCAGCCGCGTAGACCACCGACCACAGCACCATGTACGCGAGGATTACAGGGAAAGCGCCCCAGACCGCGCGCAAGGCTTCAAAAACCGATCCAAGCGAGACGCCTTCCCACAGGCCCCAAATGCCGAAGTAGATGTAAGGCAGGATCACAATCAGCGCCGCAACGGCCAGCACGATCCACATCGTCTTGCGAAACCCGAGCATCAAGGCAACAGGCAGCGCAAGCAGTGGTACGCCGGGTATCAGCAGTTGCAGGAGCATTGCGCCTCAGGCCGCTCCTTTCTGCAACCGGCCAGGCAATCCGTTCGCCCACGCGCTGATCGTCCCCGCGCCAAGGCAGACAACCATGTCGCCGGGGCGCGCCTGTTCACGCACCAGCCGTTCGAGGTCGTTTTCATCCTGCACGGCGCGGGCGTGGCGGTGGCCGTGACGGATGAGGCCCGCCACAAGATCGTCGCGCCCTGCCCCTTCGATCGGGTCCTCTCCAGCGGCAAAGATATCGGTGATGCCGACCACGTCCGCATCGTTGAAGCAGGTGCAGAAGTCTTCGAAATGGTGGCTCAGCCGTGTGTAGCGGTGCGGCTGGTGCACCGCGATCACGCGACCGTCGGTGGCCTGGCGGGCAGCTTTGAGCACGGCGGCAATCTCCGTCGGGTGGTGGCCATAATCGTCAATGATGGTCACACCATTAACATCTCCGACCCGCGTGAACCTCCGGTTTACGCCTCCAAATTTAGACAAAGCCGCGCGGATTTCCCCCGCTTTCATGCCCAGATGGCGCGCCACTGCGATGGCGCTGAGCGCGTTGGACACGTTGTGATCGCCGGGCATGGGCAGGGTGCACCCTTCGATCACCTGTTCCTCGGCCAAAAGGGCCACGTCAAAATGCGCAACACCCGCCTCATAGCGCAGGTTCACCGCGCGCACGTCCGCTTGCGGGTTGAACCCGTATGTCACCACGCGCCGGTCGGTGATCTTGCCCACCAGACTTTGTACATCCGGGTCGTCGGTGCAGCACACGGCCAGCCCGTAGAATGGGATGTTCGACACAAACTCGTAAAAGCCCTGATGCAGCGCCTCTTCGGTGCCCCAATGCTCCATGTGTTCGGGGTCGATATTGGTCACGATAGCGATGGTCGCGGGCAGACGGTTGAAGGTGCCGTCGCTTTCATCCGCCTCGACCACCATCCACTCGCCGTCGCCCTTCCGGGCGTTCGACCCGTAAGCGTGGATGATCCCGCCATTCACCACCGTCGGGTCAAAGTTCCCCTCGTCCAGCAGGGCCGCGACCATTGTCGTCGTCGTTGTCTTGCCATGGGTGCCCGCCACGGCGATGTTCGAGCGCAAGCGCATCAGTTCGGCCAGCATCTCGGCCCGCCGCACAATGGGCAGGCCCCGCGCCCGTGCGGCGTCCAGTTCCGGATTGCCCGGCTTGATCGCGGACGAAATGACGACAACCTCGGCGTCCTCGATGTTCTGCGCTTTCTGGCCTTCGAAGATATGCGCGCCCAGTTCTGCCAAGCGGTCGGTGATCTTGGAGGTCTTGAGGTCAGAGCCCTGCACCACATAGCCGTGATTGAGCAGCACTTCGGCGATGCCCGACATGCCAATCCCGCCGATTCCGACGAAATGAATGGGGCCCACGTCTCCGGGCAGTTTGGTGGCGGCGTTCATGATGTCCCTTTCTGTGCGAGGGTTTCAACGAGCGTGACAAGTGTTTCTGTCGCATCCGGTCGCGCGACGGACAGCGCGGCGTTGGCCATGTGCAGCGCGCCCTGGGGATTGTCCAGCACCGCCGCGATCTGTTCCGCAACGGCATCCACATTCAGCTGGCTTTCCGGGATCAGGATGGCAGCACCGGCATCCACAAGCCCACGCGCATTGGCGGACTGGTGGTCAGCGGCGGCAGCGGCATAGGGGATCAGGATCGAGGGGCGACCGATGACGGAGATATCAGCGACGGAAGAGGCACCGGAGCGGGATATGATCAACTGCGCCTCGGACATGCGGCGCGGCACGTCCTGAAAGAACGGCTGCACCTCTGCCGTGATCCCGTGCGCGTCGTAGAAGGCACGCACGCGCGCCTCGTCCTCACCGCGGGCCTGATGGCTGATCCGAATGTTTTTCAGGTGCTGCATCGGCAATTTGGCAATGGCAGGCGGGATCACGTCGCTGAGGATGCGCGCACCCTGACTGCCCCCAATCACAAGCACCTCCATCGGGTAGTCGCCGGGCGAGATATAGCCTGCGCCCGCGCGCTCCAGTACCGCACCGCGCACCGGGTTGCCCACATGGATGCCCTCGACCCCGTCCAGCAAATCCGTTGGCCACGTGCCGCAGGCGACGGCATCCACGCGGGTGGAAAAGATCCGGTTCACCCGACCGAGCACGCCGTTTTGTTCGTGGATCATGCGTGGCAGGCGCAAGAGCGTCGCGGCGGACATCGCAGGTATCGTCGGATAGCCACCAAAGCCGACAACCACATCCGGCTTGTCGTGCATCAGTTTCAGCGTCGCCCCCAGAACGCCGCCCGCAATCCGGAATGGCACGGCGGCCTTGGCCAGCACCCCGCCCCGCGCAAAGGTGGCCGAAGATATCTGTTCGATCTCCGTCGAATGCGGAAAACCGCCCGTGTAGCGCGCGCCGCGCGCATCCGTGCTAAGCTTGACGCGCCACCCCTTCTTCAACATCGCCTCGGCCAGCGCCTGGGCCGGGAACATATGCCCGCCCGTGCCACCCGCTGCGATGAGAAGAAGCGGCTGCGTCATCGCCGCCCCCGCAAGAGGTCGGAAATCTCGCCCTGCGGTCGGGACCGGGTAAAGGCCAGCAACATGCCGACCGCAATACCCGAGGCGATGATGGATGATCCGCCATAGCTGACAAAGGGCAAGGTCATGCCCTTGGCGGGCAGCAACCGCACGGCCACGGCCATGTTGATCATCGCCTGAACCGCAAACATGGCCGCAAGCCCCGTGCCGGCCAGCCGAATGAACGTGTCCCGCTCGCGCATCAGCCGGATCAGCGAACGCACGACGATGCCGGTGTAAAGCGCGATGATACACAGAACGAGCACCAGCCCGTATTCCTCGGCGGCCACGGCGATGATGAAATCCGTATGCGCGTCGGGCAGCGACCACTTGACCTGCCCCTCGCCGACGCCAACGCCAAAAAGGCCGCCTTCCTGAATGGCGTTGGTGGCATAGCCCAGCTGCGTGCGCGGATCGACATCCGGGCTCAGAAACCCGTCAATGCGCCGGGCAAAGTGTTCCGAATGCGAATAGGCCAGCGTTCCGGCGAGGATCACCAGCCCCGCCATGCCAACCAGCAGGAGCATGGGCGCACCCGCGACGAAATACATCACACCCCACCCAAAAAGAACAAGGCTCGCCTGCCCGAAGTCGGGTTGCAGTACCAGCATCAGGACAATGGAGATGCACAGGGCAAAGGACCATATGCGCCCCGGCGGCCCGTTCAGATCCTGGCTGGCCGCCAGCATCCACGCCGCCGCCACGACAAACCCGGGCTTGAGGAATTCCGACGGTTGCAACGCGGCAAAGCCCAGCGAATACCAGCGCACAGCACCCTTGCCGAAATCCGTGCCGAAGAAGGGCAGCAACGCCAGTGCGACAAAGGCCGCGAGAAAGCCCAGAACCGCCAGCCGCCGCACCAATACGGGGGACATCATCGACGTGATGATCATCACCACAATCGCCATTCCGCCGAATATCGCCTGCCGTATCACGTAGTGGAACGGCCCAAAGCCGTTCTTCTCCGCCAGCGGAACAGACGCCGCCAGCCCCAGCAAGAGGCCAATCGCAAACAGGATCAACACACAGGTCAGCGACCATTTGTCGACCGTTCGCCACCACTTTGGAAGTATGGGTTCGCCGATCCGCTCCGGGACCGCGCCATAGACCATCTCTGTCATGATCTGCCGCCTTGCTGCCTGTCAACCGCCTCGTGCTTCCGGTTATTCCGGAATGCTTGGGTCGCAGCATAACGGTAAATTGCGCCCCGGGCCAGTGTTACTTGGCCCGGGACGGATTGGCATCAGACCGCGTGATGCGTTCCGCGAATAGGGTAATCATTGGCCCGGATAAAGGTGATACCCGACAGGACCTTATCCAGATCGGGCCGCAGGAACGGCGCGTTCGAGACGTCCACCATCTGGATGGTGCCCTGATCGTTGATGACAAAGAGGCCCGGTTCGGCAAAGGGGCGATCGGTCTCCTTCGGGCTGCTTGGGTCAGATACGTAGAGCCCAAGCGCCATCATCTGCGCAATGCTCAACCCGTACCCCATCGGCAAGGTTGGCGCGAACTCGTCCGCCATCGCTCTGGCCTTTTCCTCCGGATCGCCGGAGGCGATCACCACGTCGACACCCTGATCGTGGAACTGCCCCTGCATCTCCTCAAGCTGTGCGAGGTATTTCTTGCACAAGGGACAATGCAGGCCACGGTAAATCACGACGAATTGCCAGTCGCGCCCACCCTGCGGTGCGCCGAGGGTCAGCGTGCCTCCACCCAAACGGGCGAGGTCGGTTTTCGGGAAGGGTGTTCCGGCGGCCAGGGATGCCATGGGCGTGCTCCAGTTTCAGTTGTCTCGCTCTGACCTATGGCCTGCGTCCTGCGCACAAGGCCCACCCCTTGACCCGTTCTGTGCAATCCTGCACGGGGGCGTCATGGATTATGAGACGCTTGTGATCGGTGCCGGCGCCGCCGGGATGATGTGCGCCGCCCATGCGGGTGGTCGCGTTCTGGTCGTCGATCACGCCAAGGCCGCGGGCGAGAAAATCCGCATCTCGGGCGGTGGCCGGTGCAATTTCACCAACATGTATTGCGAAGCGCACGCGTTCCTGTGCGAAAACCCGCATTTCGCCAAATCCGCGCTCGCCCGGTACACCCAGTGGGATTTTGTCGCCCTCGTCGATCAGCACGGCATTCCCTGGCATGAAAAGACACTTGGGCAGCTCTTTTGTGACGTGTCGGCCAAGGACATCATCGGAATGCTGCGCAGCCTGATGCAGAAGGCTGGCGCCGAATTGATGCTGCAGACCAGCGTGACGGATCTGGCGAAAACACCGGACGGATTTACGGCATCCCTCAGCACCGGGCGCACGATCAGGGCCGCCAATGTGGTGGTGGCAACCGGTGGCAAGTCCATTCCCAAGATGGGCGCGACGGGCTTTGCCTACGACATCGCACGCCAGTTCGGGTTGCGCATCACCGAAACGGCACCGGCCCTTGTGCCCTTCACCTTCTCCGACAAGCGTTTTGCCGATATTTCGGGCGTCGCCTGCCCGTCCCGCGTCCATGCCAGCGGTCCGGCCTTTGACGAGGCGCTGCTCTTTACCCATCGCGGCCTGTCCGGACCTGCAGCCTTGCAGGCCTCAAGCTACTGGTCACCGGGCGAGGCGATCACCGTGCACCTCGCACCGGACACGGATTTCGCAGCGATCCTCAAGGAGAAACGCCGCTCGGACGGTAAAAAGGCCCTGACCACGGAACTCGCCCATCACCTGCCCGCGCGCCTCGTCGACTATCTCGGTACGCTCCACGATCTCTCGGGGCGGCTGGGCGATCTGTCGGATGCGCGGATCGCCCTGCTCAGCCGCGCCCTGACCGCGTGGGACCTGACCCCGACGGACACCGAAGGCTACCGCACCGCCGAAGTCACCCGCGGCGGCATCGACACCAGCGCGCTTGACGCCAAGACCATGATGGCGCGCGACGTGCCAGGCCTCTATTTCATAGGCGAAGCGGTCGATGTCACCGGCTGGCTGGGCGGTTACAATTTCCAATGGGCCTGGTCCTCGGCCATGGCCACGGCAAGGCACCTTAGCGCTGGCTAGCAGGAGTGGCGGGTGCCGCACGCGCGCGGTCCGACGCTTTGCGGTGACGCGCTTGGCGCGCAAACGCTGAGGCGCCTTTGCGTCAGCAAACAGACCACCCCGCCCCCCACATGATTGACGCATCACACCGCATCGTCCATCAAAGACAAAAGGTGAGCGCCACGGGGACAGACATGAACATACCGCTCAAGCCGGAAACCGGCGATGGCAGCCTGTTTGGCCGTCCCCTCTTCGAGGACCCGGCGGCCCGCGCGCTGTCCCGCGTCGGTGTGGTGGATGTCGGCTCGAACTCCGTCCGGCTGGTCGTGTTTGATGGCGCGGCCCGATCGCCTGCCTATTTCTACAACGAAAAAATCATGTGCGCCCTCGGCGCGGGTCTCGCGGATACGGGCCAGTTGAACCCCGAAGGCCGCAAACGCGCGCTTGGCGCGATCCACCGGTTTCAGCGCCTGGCCGACGGTATGGGCCTGAGCGAATTGACAGCCGTGGCCACCGCCGCCGTCCGGGACGCCACAGACGGGCCGGATTTCTGCGCCGAGGTGCTGCGCGAAACCGGGCTCGACATCCGCGTCATCGACGGGCGCGAAGAGGCGCGGCTGTCGGCGCAGGGTGTGCTGTTGGGCTGGCCCGGCTCCTACGGGCTGGTCTGCGATATTGGCGGGTCGTCCATGGAACTGGCCGAAATCTCGGGCGGCGCGGTCGGACGCCGCGTGACGTCGGATCTTGGCCCGCTCAAGCTGCAGACGCTCAAAGGCGGGCGCAAGGGGCGCAAGGCGCATATCAAAACCGTCATGAGCGATCTGCAGACGCAGATGGGCACGCAGCGGGACAGGCTGTTTCTCGTCGGCGGTTCGTGGCGTGCCATTGCGCGCATCGACATGCACCGGCGCGGCTACCAGCTGCATGTTCTGCACGAATACCGCATGACCCCGCGCGCGGTGCAGCAAACCGCCAAATTCATTGCCGAGTGCAAGGATCTCGAGGCGCTGCGGCTCGAGGTGGGCCTGTCCGGCGCACGCATGGCGCTGGTGCCGCTTGCCGCCGAAGTGCTGTGGCGTCTGGTCAAGACGTTCCGCCCCAAGGATATTGCGCTGTCCAGCTACGGCATCCGCGAAGGCATGCTCTACGAACAGATGCCGCAGCAGTTGCGCGACCGTGACCCGCTGATCGAAGCCTGCCGGTTTGCCGAAGCCAAGGACGCCCGCATACCCGGCTTTGGCAAGGTGCTGTTTCAGTTCATCGAGCCGCTCTTCAAATCCGCGCCCTATGCCCGCAAGCGGCTGATCAAGGCGGCATGCCTGCTGCATGACGTCAGTTGGCGCGCGCATCCGGACTACCGGGCCGAGGCCTGTTTCGACAACGCGACCCGCGCCAATCTGGGCGGGCTGAAACACTCGGAACGCATCTTTCTGGGCCTTGCGCTGCTGCACCGCTACCGCAACAAGCGCGAAGGCACGCATTTCGAATACCTCTACGATCTGATCGACGAAAAGACGCAACAAGAGGCCGAAGTGCTAGGCAAGGCCATGCGCTTTGGCGCGATGCTGTGGATGGAAAAGGACGCTGACCGGGGCGAGATGCGCTGGTACCCGAAAAAGAAGCGGCTCGAACTGCGTCTGACACCGGATGCCTTACCGCTTTTCGGCGAGGTTGCCGAGGCGCGGCTGAATTCACTTGCGGCCACATTAGGGGCCGAGGTGGTGGTGAAGGCGCGGCGCAAGCCGGCCAAATCTCAGATGTCGACCTGATCTTCCGGTTCCGGCGCAGGAGCCGTCTTGCGTCGGATGATGATATCGCCGTTGTCCAGCATTTCGGGCGGGTGATAGACGCTCCAGTCCTCGACCTCATCCAGCAGGTCGCGCAAGGCGGGTCCCATCTGTGCCGCGAAACTCTGCAAAGCCGGGCCAAATTCCTGTGCGAGGTCCTGCAGGTCCTCAAGCGCCGGTTCCATTTCGCGCAAGAGCCCTTCCATCAGCATCTGCGCGCCGCGTTCCATGAGGCTGGTCCCGTCTTCGGCCTCTTCGGCCATGGCGGGCGTGGCAAAGGAAATCAGGATGACGAAGGCAAGGCGTTTCATGCCCCCGATATGGGGCTTCAGATGTCGATATCCAAGCTGACCGGGAAATGGTCCGACGCGGTCACAAGCGCATCCCGCAAACCCGGGCTTTGCCAGCACTCCGGATCATCCAGCGGATGCCAGATCCTCCAGCGCGGCTGCAAGTCGGCCAGATCGCGCGACACCATGATGTAGTCAAGAAGCGCCTGCAGATACCTCTTTTCCGGCCTGATCCAGAATCGGGCCGTTGTCGGTGCCACACCCAACCGCCGCGGTTGCAGAGCCATGCGGGCATGAGGATCGATCAGCGCCCCGTCCCCCTTGCCCATCAGGATTTCCACCGATGAGCGGCCAAACAGGTGTTCGTATTCGTCGAGACCCGGCCCGTCGTTCAGATCACCCAGCACCATCAGCGTCTCGCCAGCCTCCAGATGCGCGTCGATGCGGCGGCGCAGCCAGATGGCCTGTGCCAGCTGTTTGCGCCGGTTCGCGATCGAGATGCGCATGACCTCGTCCCGGTTGCGCGCGCCGTGCGGCGCCTTGGATTTCAGATGTGCGCCGATCAGGCGAAACGCTGTCCCCCCGGCGGTCTCGACCGCCAGTTCCAGCGGCGGTTTTGAAAACACCACCTCGTCCGCCGTCGCGTCGATATCGAGGTCAATCGCGTATCGCGCGTCAAAACGCGGAGCCTCCGGGCTGGCCTGCGGATCATGTCGCACCGTCAGCCTGTCCGGGTCATAAAGCAGCGCAATCTCCTGCTGCGTGTCATTGGCAAAGCCGATGATCGCCCGCCGCGCGCGCAGCCCCGCCGTTTCGGCAAAGGTTTCAAGCGCGGGCACCGTGCTGCGGCTGGCGCTGTCGTCCGGCGCCTCAACCACCAGCACCGCATCCGCATCCAGCGCCTGAAACACCGCCTCAAGTGCCGCTGTCTGCTCTGCCCGTGTAACGCCGTACCGCGCCGCCCGTTCGTTGTCGTCCCACAGGCTGCCATCATCGGCAAACAGGCTGTTCATCCATTCGATGTTGTAGGTGGCGATGCGCATCAGCTGTGCGTGGCCCTGACATCTTCCCACGCACGGTTGATGTCGATCATGCGTTTTTCAGCGAGGCGCACGGCCTCTTCGGGCACGCCCCGGGCCATCATCGCATCGGGATGGTTTTCCCGTACCAGTTTGCGCCATGCCTTGCGGATCGCCTCAAGGTTCATGTCGGGGCTCACGCCGAGCACCGTATAGGGATCGGGCGCCGCATCCGGCACGAACCGCGCGCGCAGGGCGCGAAAGTCGCGGTCGGAAATGGCAAAGATATGCGCGACCTCCTCAAGGAACGCGTCCTCGTTGGGGTGGTAGAACCCGTCTGCCATGGCGATGTGAAAAAGACCCTCCAGCAGGTCCGTCAGCGTTTCGGGCTGGCTGGCAAACATGGCATGGATACGGGTGGCGTAGTCTTCGAACCCCGCCACGTCCTGCCGCGCGAGGTTGAACACGCGGGCCGCACCGGCCTCGTCCTTGGCCGCGATGTGAAACACCTCGCGAAAGGCCGTCACCTCGTCGCGGGTCACATGCCCGTCCGCCTTGGCCATCTTGGCCCCGAGCGCAATCACCGCGATGGCAAAGGCGACGCTGCGTTCCGGCGGCGCGCGCAATTGATCAAAAACCTGCGCCAGGCTCTGGCCAGAGGCCAGCGCCGCCAGCGCGTCGGAAATACGGGACCAGATGGACATGGGCGTATCCTAACCGGGGTCGCGGGCAGTGTCAGGCGGATTGAGCG
Organism: uncultured Rhodobacterales bacterium; assembly: GCA_964603315.1. Lineage (GTDB taxonomy): Bacteria > Pseudomonadota > Alphaproteobacteria > Rhodobacterales > Rhodobacteraceae > Tateyamaria. The sequence continues at coordinate 2,641 of CAZRUV010000017.1, read as the reverse complement.
TTTTCTGCATCAGGATGAGATCCAGCCACTGCCCCGCCTTGTGCCCGACACCCGGCATGTGCCCGACTTGCGCAAACCCGTGCCGCGCGTGAAACCGGACAGCGCCGGGGTTCGCACTGCTTATACCCGCAACAAGAACGCGGTGCCCTGTCTGCGCCGCATGGGCTGTCATGTGGTCCATCAACGCGGCCCCCTGCCCCCTGCCGCAGGCGTCTGGTGCCAGATAGATCGTGTGTTCCGCCGTGGCGCTGTAGCCGGGACCGGCCCGGAACGGGCCGTAGGTGGCAAAGCCCTGCCCGTCCGAAAGGGTGAAGACCGGGCGCGCCTCGATCAATTCCGCCACCTCCTGAACCGTTTTGAGCGTTGTCGTGAACGTCACCAATGTGTCCGCGATCACCGCGTTCCAGATGTCGGTGATCCACGCGGCGTCCTGTGCTGTCGCGCTCTTGATCACAGGCGGCATGGGCCCTCGGGACCGTCAAAGACGGCTTCCATGGCGATCTCGCCTGTTTCAACGGCCACCCGGTCGTCCTTCAGGTGCACACCCAAAGCCGCTGCCAGCGCTTCCGCCTGCGGGTGGCGCAGCGTGACGCGGCGCAGGCGCAGACCGGACGGTTTCAACAGCGGTGCCGGGTGGACGCCCACCGGCCACTGGATCAATGCAGGAAAGAGGTTGTCATAGGGTGTCGTGCCCTGCTCCGATACGGCCATCCTCCACGACAGATCGCCACGCCGAACGTCAACGGGCGCACCGCAACCCTCTGGCATCGTGGCGAGGGCGGTTTCCATATCGGTCACGGCCGCGGCCCAGTTGCTCAACCGGGCAGGACCCGAAAACCGGTCCAGATCGTACCAACGCGGACGCTGAGGCGCGGGCAGGCCCGGGTCCGGCGCAATCGCTTCGAGGTAGAGCCCATCTGCCAGACCCAGCAATGCATTGTGCGTGTGAAACACGGCATGCTGACCGCCTGCCTGCATGGGTATGCGCAATGCGTCCTCGATATGCGCTTGCGCTTCTGCAAGGGTGCGCGCCCCCACAACCAGATGGTCCAGGATCATTTCCTTGGCCTCAAGACAAACAGAAACAGGTGGTCGCTGACATGCGGTCTTGTACCGCCTTCACTGACGACTTCCCATCCCGAAACGCAGGGCAGGCCGGCGGGCCGTCGCGACGACCCGCAAGCGCGCTGTCAGCCGGACCGCAGCAAGTCCAGGATCTCCTGCGCTGCCGTGGGAATGTTCGTGCCCGGGCCAAAGATCGCCTTGACCCCATTGTCGTAGAGAAACTGGTAGTCCTGCTGCGGGATGACGCCACCGCAGATCACAATCGTGTCTTCGGCACCGGCATCCTTGAGCGCCTGAACAAGCTGTGGAGCAAGCGTCTTGTGACCGGCTGCCTGCGACGAAATGCCAACCACGTGCACGTCGTTATCGATGGCATCCTGCGCCGCCTCGGCAGGTGTCTGGAAGAGCGGGCCAACATCGACGTCAAATCCGATGTCGGCAAAGGCCGTCGCGATCACCTTGGCCCCGCGGTCGTGACCGTCCTGCCCCATCTTCACCACCAGCATGCGCGGGCGGCGTCCTTCGGCTTCGGCAAAGTCCTCGACCGACTTCTGGATCGCGGCAAAGCCCTCGTCCCCCTCATAGGCGGCACCGTAAACCCCGGCGAGCGTCTTCACCTCGGCGCGGTGACGCCCGAACACTTTTTCCATGGCCATGCTGATCTCTCCCACACTTGCGCGCGCACGGGCGGCCTCGACCGCTTTTTCCAATAGGTTGCCGTCAGACGCCGCCGCATCACGCAGCGCATCGAGCGCGGACTGACAGGCCGCTTCGTCACGCGTCTCGCGAATGCGGGACAGGCGCGCAATCTGCGCCTCGCGCACGGCAGCATTGTCGATATCGAGAATGTCGATCTCGTCCTCTTTCTCGAGGCGGTACTTGTTGACCCCGACAATCACCTCGTCGCCCCGGTCGATCATCGCCTGACGGGTGGCCGCCGTCTCCTCGATGCGCAGTTTTGGCATACCGGAGGCGACCGCCTTGGTCATGCCACCCATCGCCTCGACCTCTTCGATCAGCTTCCACGCCTCTTCGGCCAGATCATGGGTGAGCTTTTCGACGTAGTAGGATCCGGCCAACGGGTCGACCACATTGGTGACACCTGTTTCCTCTTGCAGGATCAGCTGTGTATTGCGCGCGATCCGGGCAGAAAAATCCGTCGGCAAGGCGATCGCCTCGTCGAGCGCATTCGTGTGCAGCGACTGTGTCCCGCCGAGTGCCGCCGCCATCGCCTCATAGGCCGTGCGCACCACGTTGTTGTAGGGGTCCTGTTCTTGCAGGCTGACGCCGCTGGTCTGGCAATGGGTGCGCAACATGAGCGATTTGGGGTTCTTGGGCGCAAATTCGGACATGATCCGGTGCCACAGCAGGCGCGCCGCGCGCAGCTTGGCCGCCTCCATGAAGAAATTCATGCCGATGGCGAAAAAGAACGACAGCCGCCCGGCAAACTTGTCCACATCCATGCCGCGCGCCAGCGCCGCGCGCACGTATTCGCGCCCGTCCGCAAGGGTAAAGGCCAGTTCCTGCACGAGGTTCGCACCGGCCTCCTGCATGTGGTAGCCGGAGATGCTGATCG
>CAZRUV010000016.1:0-42626 GCA_964603315.1 uncultured Rhodobacterales bacterium | reverse complement strand
AGCTTGCCGGTGATCTCGACCTTCATGTTCTTGGATTTCTTCTGGATCAGCGTTTGCGTGGCCAGCACGTGTTCGACTTCGGAGGTTCCGATCCCGTGCGCCAGCGCGCCGAACGCGCCGTGGGTCGCCGTGTGGCTGTCGCCGCAGACCACGGTCATGCCAGGCAGGGTCCAGCCCTGTTCGGGGCCGACGATGTGCACGATGCCCTGTCGCACGTCGGACACCGGATAGTAGTGAATGCCGAAATCCTTGGCGTTCTTGTCGAGGGCGGCAACCTGAATGGCGCTGTCTTCGGTCATGTTCGCAGGGTCTTCACGGCCCGCCGTCGTGGGGACGTTGTGATCAGGCACGGCGATGGTCTTTTCCGGGGCGCGGACGGGCCGGCCCGCCATGCGCAGACCCTCAAAGGCCTGAGGCGAGGTCACCTCGTGCACCAGATGGCGGTCGATATAGAGCAGGCAGGTGCCGTCTTCGGCCTCGTGCGCCACGTGGGCATCCCAGATTTTGTCGTAAAGCGTCTTGGGGGACATCGGTCCTCTCCCTTTGGTCAGCATGGTCGTCGGGTGGATGATCTGGGCGCAGCGTTATAGGCGCGCCAACACCGTGTGCGTGGCGCCAAAGAAGCGTTCGCGCAGGCGGGCGCGGTCATCCATATTGATACGGCACGTCATGGCGGTGCTGTTAGCGGGATTCCACGCGCCGATCAAGCAATGGTCCAGCGATTGATTGCTGCGCGCCCGCGGTGCATGCTGCCCGTCAAACGGAGCGCGCATGAGCAACCACACCGAGGGCACAGGCACAGGCAACGGGGTCGGTGACGCCCTGAATTCCGCAGCCGAGGCCGCCGCACTGGGCGGGGCCGCCGACGAGAAGGATTTGACCGAAACGGTGTTGTCGGTCGGTCAGATGCTGCTGGCCGAAGGCGAGGCGGCGCTGCAATCCATGTTGCGGCCCTGGGTCGGGTATCAGCTGCTGATCGTGCTGGGCCTTTTCGTGGCGGCGCATTGCATGCGCGCTGTGCTAGGCCCGCCCATCCGCAACTGGATGGGCTCGCGCGAAGGGTGGCCGAAGTGGCGGATGCGGGTGCTGGTGGTCGTGCATCAGCGACTGCGGGCCATCTTTTTCCTGATGCTCACATGGGCTGTTGTGCTGGTCATGCGCGAGGTCACGTGGCCGTCGCGGTCCTATGTGATTGGTCTGATCGCGACGCTGGCCACCGCATGGCTGCTGGTTGTCTTTGCGACGCGGTTGATCCGATCGGGGTTTCTGCGTCGGGTCGTGCGCTATGGCGCGTGGATCTACGTGACACTGTATGTGCTGGGCATTGTCGAGGAGACGGCGGAGATCCTTGATGCGGCGGCGTTCAGCATTGGCGAGTTCCGGCTGTCGCTTCTGCTTTTGGTGCAGGGCGCTGTGGTCATCGGGATTCTGATCGCGGCGGCCCGGTTTGTGACCCAGACGACCTCGCGCCGGGTGCAGGCGAACGAGGATATCTCGCCGTCCATGCGCGTGCTGATCGTCAAGGCGGTGCAGATCGCGATCTATGCGATTGCCTTTTATGCGGGTGTGCGGGCGCTTGGCATCGACCTGACCGGGCTGGCGGTGCTGTCCGGGGCCATTGGCGTTGGCCTTGGTTTTGGTCTGCAAAAGGTGGTGTCGAACCTTGTGTCAGGTGTGATCATCCTGCTCGACAAGTCGATCAAGCCCGGAGATGTGATCAGCCTGGGCGAGACCTTTGGCTGGATCCAGACGCTGGGCGCGCGTTACGCATCGGTGGTCACGCGGGATGGCAAGGAATACCTGATCCCGAACGAAGACCTGATCACCGGTCAGGTGGTCAACTGGTCGCACTCGAACGAGTTCGTGCGGCTCGATATCTACTTCGGTACGTCCTATGCCTGCGATCCGCACCGCGTGCGCGCGCTGGCCATCCACGCCGCCAAGGGGGTTGAGCGCGTGTTGTCCTCGCGCCCACCGGTCTGTCACATCGTGGGTTTTGGCGACAGTTCGGTGGACTACATCCTGCGGTTCTGGATCACAGACCCGACCGGCGGGCTGACCAATATCCGGGGAAACGTGTATCTCGCCCTGTGGGACACGTTCAAAGAAAACGACATCTCTATTCCCTTCCCGCAGCGCGAGGTGCGTTTGCTGGGCGATGATCAGTCGTTTGACGCGGCGGCGGCTTCGAGCAAGTCACCCGGCTGACATTCCAGCGCCTCGCACAGCCTCGCCAGCGTCTCGAAGCGGACGCCTTTCACCTTGCCGGATTTCAGCAGGCTCAGGTTCTGTTCGGTGATGCCGATCTGCGCCGCGAGGTCGCGGCCCCGGACCTTGCGCAGCGCCATCACGACGTCGAGCCGAACAATAATCTCGGTGCTCATACGAAACCCTCGTTTTCCTCTGCCAGCCGCGCCGCTTCGGACTGGATCCAGCCGAACAGGGTCATGAGCCCGGCGGCCAGCAGCAACAGGCCTTCGGTGCTGCCGAACCCGATGGCGAGCGCGCGTTGTCCCGGCGGATTGTTCCATGTGAGGGCCGCAATGATGATGGTGTTGCCCACCACATGCGCAATGGCGAGCACGACCATGCGCCGACCGATGCGCTGAATGTGTTGCGCTGTCTGGCCGGCGAACACTGCGCCACGCGCGCAAGCCACCAACCAGCCCCGAACACCCCAGAGCACCCACATGAAGAGGCCCAGCCGAGCCGCTTCGACCGCGACCCAGACAAGTGTGGGGCCCGCACCGGGATCGTCCGGCATCACTTTGATCCCATAGACCTGACTGAGCGTCTCGGTGTCCGCCGTGCCTGTGCCCAGTGTGATCAGCGCGGCCAGCGGAATGGCGATGATCAGGACTGTGATCAAGCGCGCCAACAGGCTGGCGCGGCGGGCAATGCGTTCGAGACCCATTTTCGTTCCTTTCTCGCGGTATAAATTTACTGTATAACAATAAAGAATCATCTTGAAGAGGGAAAATGATGAAAGAAGTTGTTTTGGCAGCGGCTGTTGTATTGGGTGCGTGCAGCACGGTTGTGCCCAGCACGATATTGCGACTGAACGCGGTGGACCCATTGACGGCGGACCCAGGGGTGATCGCGTTGCGTGCCAGCCTGCCCGAAAGCGTGGGCGTGCTGCCGGGTTCCGCCGTTCTGACCCTGCGCGCACGGCTGCGGGACGGCACGGAACGCGCGGGCCGGTTCGGGATCGAGCAGGTGGGGGATGTGTTTCAGATCGCGTCAGCCGTTCAGGACGATTTGCGCGCCTTGCAGGCGGACATCGCCGCGTGGGAGGCTGCCGACCCGGATGGCACCGAAGGCAGTCTGGGCGTTGATCTGGAGCCATGTCGCAAGGGAGTGGACATTCCCGAAGACGCGACACTGTCCATCGCGATCCGCCTGGAGGCGGGCGGCAGTTTCCTGCCGCTCCTACAGGACGCGCGCGTTGTGGACTTGCTGGACAAAGTGACACTTGCGGAGATGTCGGACTGTCCGTGAACCGGCTTCATTGAAATGTCACGGCCGGGTTGCTAGAGTCGGGGTACCCTAGCGCCGGGGCGTGACGGCGCGCATGCACAAGGAGGACAATGTCCTGTCATTTTCTGCTGACGCGGTTCAGACCGCCGATGGAGCCGCGGCCTTGAGCGCCGCATCCCACAGTCAGGCCACAAGCGAAACGCTTCTTGCGGCTGTGCTGTCTTCCCTTTCAGACGACAAAGCCGAGGATATCGTGCAGATTGATCTGCGCGGCAAAACGGCGTTTGGCGATTACATGGTGATCTGCTCGGGCCGTTCGACCCGTCAGGTGGCCGCCATTTCGGAGAAACTGGCCGCACGGATCAAGTCCGAGTTCGGCCGTAGTGTCCGGATGGAAGGCAAGGACACGGGCGATTGGGTGCTGATCGACACGGGCGACGTGATTGTCCATGTGTTCCGCCCCGAAGTGCGCGAGTTCTACCAACTCGAAAAGATGTGGCAGCCCGAGCTTGCCGCAAACAACTGACGCCACCTGATGCGCGTCACGATATGTGCTGTGGGCCGCCTGCGGGGTGGCCCCGAAGCCGATTTGATTTCCGATTATGTCACCCGGTTCGACAGGACAGGCCGCGCGCTTGGCCTGGGTCCATTGGCAGTGGTTGAGGTCGAGGATCGCAAGGGTGGCGGCATGGCGGCCGAAGCTGCGTTGCTGCGTCGTGCGATCCCGAAAGGTGCTCTCGTGTGTTGCCTTGATGAGCGGGGCAAGGTGGAACCGTCTCCCGCCTTTGCGAAACGGATAGCCGGTTGGCGGGATGCCGGGCGCGGCGAGGTGGTCTTTGTCATCGGTGGGGCAGATGGTCTGGCGCCGGACCTGAGGGCGGATGCGGATCACCTGACCTCGTTCGGCGAAATGGTCTGGCCGCATATGCTGGTGCGGGTGATGCTGGCCGAGCAGCTTTACCGTGCCGCGTCCATTCTGGCCGGGGGGCCGTATCACCGGGCGTGATCCAGCGGACGCGCTGCGCGCGACGCCATTTTTGGTTTGGCGCTGAATTGACCGTTCGGCGCCCGGAATGTCGCAAGGTGCGCGGGAACGAACGCTCTCTCTTTCGCATCCTGCCAGTGCTGGCTAGTCTGGTGGGCGGGACCACAAAGGACGCTTGCCCCATGTATGACCTGGCCGCCTTTGGCGCGTGGATCGAGTTTGCTGTGCGCTGGCTGCACGTGATCACCGCGATTGCGTGGATCGGGTCCTCTTTCTATTTCATCGCTTTGGATTTGGGGCTGCACCGGGATCGCAATCTTGCGTCAGGTGCAGATGGTGAGGAATGGCAGGTGCATGGGGGCGGGTTTTATCACATCCAGAAATACCTGGTTGCGCCGTCCGGGATGCCGGACGGGCTGATCTGGCACAAATGGCAGAGCTACTGGACGTGGATCAGCGGGTTTCTGTTGCTTGTTCTCGTCTATTACCTGGGCGCGGAGTTTTATCTGATCGACCCGGTCGTGATGGACCTGACCGCCTGGCAGGCCGTTGCGATTTCGCTTGCTTCGCTCGCCTTTGGTTGGGTGGTGTATCATTTCTTGTGCAGGATTTTCGTCGAGGCGGACCAGACCGTGCTCATGGTGGCGCTCTTCGCTGTGCTCATCGCTATGGCGTGGTTCTATGCGCAGGTGTTCACCGGTCGGGCGGCGTTGCTGCATCTGGGTGCGTTCACGGCGACGATCATGTCGGGCAATGTGTTTTTCGTGATCATCCCGAACCAGAAGATCGTTGTGGCCGACCTGATGGCCGGGCGCACACCGGACGCGATCTATGGCAAGATCGCCAAGCAGCGGTCGACGCACAACAACTACCTCACTCTGCCGGTGATCTTCCTGATGCTGAGCAACCACTATCCGCTGGCTTTTGCCAGCGAGTGGAACTGGGTGATTGCGTCGCTCGTGTTCCTGATGGGCGTCACGATCCGGCACTGGTTCAACACGCATCATGCGCGCAAGGGGAACCCGCACTGGACGTGGGGCGTGACGGCGCTGATCTTTATCGCAATCGTGTGGATGAGCACGGCGCCGCTGGATACACGTGAGGCGCGCGCTGTGACCCGGTTTGCAGAGGCGCAGGGATTTGATGCGGTGCATGACATCGTGCAGGGGCGGTGCAGCATGTGCCACGCGGCGGACCCGGTCTGGCCCGGGTTGCAGTGGGCCCCCAAGGGCGTTGCGCTGGAGACGCCAGCGGACCTGACCCGCCACGCGCGCGCGGTGTACCTGCAATCCGGTATCAGTCACGCGATGCCGCCTGCGAATCTGAGCTACATGGAGCAGGGCGAGCGGGACGCAATTATTGCCTGGTACAAGGCTGCCACCGGCTCTTGAGCCATGGTCGAATCGGCGTTGGCCATGCTAAGTATTGTGGGATGAACTCTCACGCCCCCAATATACGTCCTGTTATTCGACAGTTGGATGAGGCCGCGATCAACCGGATCGCGGCAGGCGAAGTGGTGGAACGTCCCGCGTCGGCGGTGAAAGAGCTGGTGGAAAATGCCATTGATGCCGGTGCACGACGGATCAGCATCGATATCGCGGATGGTGGCAAAACGCTGATCCGGGTGACGGATGACGGCTGTGGCATCTCGGCCGATGATCTGCCCCTTGCGCTGAGCCGCCACGCGACCTCGAAGATCGACGGGAGCGACCTGCTCGACATCCACACATTCGGGTTTCGCGGCGAGGCGTTGCCAAGCCTTGGTGCCGTGGGTCGGCTGACCATCACCAGCCGTGTCGCGGGAGAGGCCGGGGCCGAGATCTCGGTAACCGGTGGGGAGATGGGGTCCGTGCGGCCTGCGGCATTGAATGCTGGCACAGTGATCACGCTGCGCGACCTCTTTTACGCGACCCCGGCGCGGCTCAAGTTCCTGCGTACGGATCGGGCGGAAACGCAGGCGGTCGGGGATGTGATCAAGCGGCTGGCCATGGCGGAGCCTTACGTGCGCTTTGAGTTGCGCGATGTGTCGGACGCGCCGCGCACCCTGTTCAAGGCCGAAGCGCAAAGTGGCAGCGCCAAAGAGGCGCTGCGTGCCCGTTTGGGTGACGTGATCGGGCCCGACTTTGTCGCCAATGCCATCGCGATAGATGCAGAGCGCGACGGGCTGCACCTCACAGGGTTTGCCGCTCTGCCGACATATTCGCGCGGCGCGGCAGTGACCCAGTACCTCTACGTCAATGGGCGGCCGGTCCGGGACAAATTGCTGACCGGCGCGCTGCGCGCCGCCTATTTCGACTTTCTCAGCCGCGACCGACATCCGGCGGCGGCCCTGTTTGTGGACTGTGATCCGCAGGTGGTGGATGTGAATGTCCATCCCGCAAAATCCGAGGTGCGCTTCCGTGATCCGGGTACCGCACGCGGGCTGATTGTGTCCGGCCTGCGCCACGCGCTTGCCGAGGCCGGGCACCGGGCGTCGACAACGGTGGCTGACGCAACGCTGGGCGCGATGCGGCCTGAGCCGACGGCGCCACGGGTCTATCAGATGGACCGCCCCAGCCTTGGTCGACGTCCAGCCCCCGGCTTTGCGGAGATGGCGCAAGAGGTCAGCGCGCCGCTGGCCCAACCGATGAGCGTCAGCGAGGAGGCAACGTCAATCGACCTGCCTCTGGGTGTGGCGCGCGGGCAGGTGCACGAGAACTACATCGTCGCGCAGACGGCGACCGGCATGGTGCTCGTGGACCAGCACGCGGCACATGAACGCCTCGTCTACGAGAAACTGAAGCAGCAAATGGCCGAGACCGGCGTTGCGGCGCAGGCTTTGCTGATCCCCGAAATCGTCACGTTGTCTGCGGGGGATCGCACCCGACTGCTTGACGCATGCGAAGACCTCTCGCGCATGGGCTTGACGTTGGAGCCGTTCGGCGGCGATGCGGTGGCGGTGCGCGAGACGCCCGCCATTCTCGGTGAGGTGGACGCCAGGGCGCTGGTGCTGGACGTACTTGATGAATTGACCGATCAGGGATCCAGCCATTCCGTTCAGGCGCGGATCGAGGCGATCCTGAGCCGTGTTGCGTGCCACGGCTCCGTCCGGTCGGGCCGCCGTATGCGCGCCGAAGAGATGAACGCGCTCTTGCGCGAGATGGAGGCGACGCCGCATTCGGGTCAGTGCAACCATGGTCGGCCAACCTATGTGGAACTCAAACTGGCCGATATCGAGCGGCTCTTTGGCCGCACATGATCCAGATCGGGGATATCACACTGGATACGGCCGATCCGTTGGTGATTGCCGCACTGATCGGTGCGGCTGCCCTGGCGCTGATCATGGTGCTTCTGATCCTTGCACTGCGTGCAGCGGCGCGGTCTGCGCGGGCGACTGAACCGCTTGCACAACAGCTTGGCTATCTTGGCACCCATGTGCAGGGTCTCGCGCAAGGGCAAGAGGGGCTGCGTGCGTCAATCCAGACAGTGTCGGACACCGCGACAAACGGGCAGGCGCGATTGGCGCAGACCGTCGAACAGCGGCTCGGTGCCGTCCAGCAGGAAATGCAGGACCGGCTTGCCGACAACGCGATGCGCCAGAACCGGGCGCTGAACGACATGCAGGAGCGGATGAAGGAAACGCTGCACGGCTCGTCGAAACAGACGACCACCAGCCTGACGCAGCTTCAGGAGCGGCTTGCCGCCATCGACAAAGCGCAGGACAACATCACGAAGCTCAGTGGCGACGTGCTGAGCCTGCAGGACATCCTGTCCAACAAGCAGACACGCGGCGCCTTTGGCGAGATCCAGTTGCGCGACATCGTCAGCAAGGCGTTGCCCAATGACAGCTACGCGTGGCAACCGACGCTGTCCAATGGCAAGCGGGCGGACTGTCTGATCCATCTGCCGAACCCGCCGGGCCCCATTGTCATAGACAGCAAATTTCCCCTCGAAGCCTATGAGGCGCTGCGACAGGCCGAGACGGAATATGACCTCAAACAGGCGGTCGGCGCGATGAAGACGGCAGTCAAAAAACACATCACGGATATCTCGGAGAAATACATCATCGACGGCGAAACTGCGGACGGCGCGCTGATGTTCCTGCCCTCAGAGGCGGTTTATGCCGAATTGCACGCCAGCTTTCCCGAACTGGTCCGCGAAGGGTTCGACAAGCGCGTGTGGATCGTGTCGCCCACCACTTGCATGGCCACGCTGAACACGATGCGCGCGATCCTCAAGGATGCGCGGATGCGCGAGCAGACCGGAGCCATCCGCAAGGAGTTGGCGATGCTGGTCGCGGATGTGGACCGCCTCGGGACGCGCGTGGGCAATCTGGACAAGCATTTCGCACAGGCTTCCAAAGATATTGAAGATATCAAGATCAGCGCCGGAAAGGCGGGCAAGCGGGCGCACCGCTTGGACAATTTCGACTTCGAGTCCCTGCAGGACGCTGGAGAATTGCCGCCAACACTTGAACGCCGGCGCAACCACTGAATTCTCGATTTCTACCGCTATTTGTTCATCTGACGGCGGGCAGCGTCTTCCAATGATCTCAAGTTTCGCTTTCCTGCAGAGATCGCAAGTAGATGTTTTTCCATCGGTTTTTCGACGAGGAAAAATAACATATCCAAACCATCTGCGCGTCTGAGATCAGCATATAACTCCGGGTAGTTCTGCCTCAACCTTTGGCTTGCGGCAGATGCTCTTTGCGCAACGCCCTGACCCATCAAAAGCGCAACGGGGATGCCGATTCCGGTGGCCGCAGTACCGACCGACAGTCCCAGCCTTTTCGCAAGAGCTTTGAAGGCCGCACTTTCCGCAATCTTCACAAGTAATCTTGCGGCCACACGCCTCGCCAATGCAGTGCCGATAATCATGCGACCCGTGACATAGCCGCCGCCCACCGCCCCAGCTTTTACCGCCAAATCGCGGAGTACGTCTTCTGGCAAATAACTATAGTATCTGATTAGTATGCGCTTGATCAATTCGCCAAGCGGTGATCTTGCAAGATCGGTTCCATTCGAAATTGCACCATAAAGGTTTTGAACCAGGTATTCGTTCTCGGTACTTATTTCGATCATACGTTCCGTGCCACGCATACCGTAACCCTCGGCAGTTCTCTCGGCACCAAGAACCAAATCCTCGCCAACGGAATACAGACCGTCTCCTAAGGCTGTTGCTGCATCAACAAGAGTGTCCAAAACATCCATAACTGAACTCCAATTAATTTCATTGGTTCAAATTGAGGTAACTCGACGAACGGCTTTTGTACTCAACGTAGCGGGCGTCGCACATCTTTTTCGAGAAGATTTCAAACAAGAAAGTACAACGCAGGATGTAAACTGTCGAGTCGCTTCTATTTTTGGGATGGAACAATACAAGAGTTTCACGTTTTCCACTTAATCTGTGTTGTCGACAACGTCATGATTTTGGGCGCAGTCAGGAAAGTGGCAAGCGTATCAATCCCGCCGTTTCGCCGCCATTTTCGCATCAATCAAAGGTACCCGAAACTCCGATTGCGTTACATCGGGATCATAAGGCGCTCGGGCAAAGACATCATGGACCATGGGTCGAAAGAATTCGAGCGGCAGCGTTTCGTAATCGGGATCAAAGCTCGACTGGTCCCAACGCTCACAGAATACGGCGCAATCGTCAAAATACATATGCCCGGCATAGGCGTCGCGCTTGTGCGGGTTCGCACCGACGTGCTGGCCGTAGTAGATCATCTGAAAGTCGCCATGCTTTTCAACGACCCATGTGCACTGCTCGCGCACGAACGGTTTCAGGATCGCGGCGGCATATTCGTCGTGATTGTAGGGCGCAAAGATATCACCCACATCGTGCAGCAGCGCGGAGACGACCCAGTCTTTGTCGGCCCCGTCGCGCCACGCCCGCGTGGCGGATTGCAGCGAATGACCCAGCCGGGTGACCTGATAGCCCGACAGGCCTTCGTCCAGCGTCTCCAGCGCGGTCAGAAGGCGATCGGCGGTGCCTTTGGTGTATTCCAATTCGTGTGCGGTCAGGAAGTCATAGTCTTCCCGGTCGCCATCCTTCATCGCGGTGAATTTCACGTGGTCCATTACGCGTAGATCTCCGTGCTGCCCTTGGCATCCTTCATCATGACCTGCGCCTGTGCGGTCCGGATTTCGTCATAGAGCGCGAGCGCATCCGGTGCAAAGTTCTCGGTCGGTCTTGGAACGTGGACAAAGTTGCCGTGCCTGTCTTCGCCGCGGGCAGGCATGGCGTAGTCTCTGGTGCCCACTTCCTGTGCCATGTCGGGCCGCACGTACCGGACGACACATGCAATCCGCCTGCCATCGCTGGTATTCGGGCCGGAGCCGTGGATGGTCAGGCCGTGATGCAGGGACATCTGGCCGGGGTGGATTTCAATGGCCGTCTTGTCCTGAGGCGCGACGTTGACCTTTACCTCCTGCCCGCGGCTCAGAAGGTTGTTGGGGTCAAAGCTGTCCTCGTGCGGCAGGATCGCATTCTTGTGGCTGCCGGCGACAAACTCCATGCAGCCCGAAGCCGGTGTCGCAGGGGACAGTGCAATCCACGCCGTGACCAGCCCGTCAATGGCGCCGAGGCCCCAATAGGTCAGGTCCTGGTGCATCGACACGATCTGCGTCGTCTGCGGCTCCTTGATGAAAAACTCGGTCGAATAGACAAGGATGTCCGGCCCGAGGATGCCTTCGACCACGTCCAGTACCGCAGGATCCAGCGCCACCCGCGCCGCCATGGGCATGACGACATGCGCGTTGACGCGTTTGTAGGTGTTGAGCGGGTGCGGCAAGTCAGCGGTACGCCACTCGGCCTCGATCTGTTCCAGTTCGGCGCGGGCGCCTGTGGCTTTGTCCGCGCTGATCGCGGGCAGCGGGAACAGGAACCCGTCACGCCAGTATTGCGACTGCAGGTCAGGCGGCAGGCGACCGTCCTCGAGCGTCAGGCTGGGTTTCATCGCAGAGCTCCCTTGCGCGTGTAGCGGCAAGGGAGAGCGTTCCGGGATTTTGCGCGTCCGTCTGTCTTGCGTGCGACAACGACGGCGTCGGATTTGCGTCAGTGCCGCGTCGCCAAGACGGGCACTGACGCGAGTTCAGATCCGCGCGAAGCGCTGCGCGATCTTGGGGATGATCCCCTGGAATCGCAGCGGGGCGTCGGTCACGGCCAGACAAATGCAGTCTTCGTGGATGTCTGCCACCGGCGTGTGATGGGTGTCACTGTCCGCGATTTCGACGTCGCCGCGCGCGAAATAGTCGTCTTCGTCCTGAAACGCACCTTGCAGCACCATCGTCATCTCGACGCCCTTGTGGCCATGATCGGGCATCGCAGCACCGGCGGGGATAAAGAGAAGGCGCGCCGACGCTTCACGTGACGTGGGCAGGATCGCCTGCTTGACACCCATGCCGATGGCGCGCCACTGCACGGCGTCCAGATCGCCGCCAATGTAGTCCTGCAACGGGCCTGGCAAAATCGATCCTTGTGCTCGCGGCAAGCGGATTTCATCGGGCGCCCCTCCGGCGATCAACGACAGAGTTGCGGCGAGGCTGCCCTCATCCATGACCGCCTCGTTGCTTGTGGCCTGCTCCAGCATCTCGCCGCCCACAGCCTCGAACCCTTCGAGCCGGGTACGGCACGCGTCGCAGAGCGATACGTGGCTGGCAACCATCAGGTTGAACGCCTCGGGCAGCGTGCCTGCCGCGTAAGACATCAGGATGCTGTCCGTCAGATGGTGGTTTATGTTCTGTTTCATTACCGTATTCACTTCATCGCATGGCGCAGCCGTTCCAGCGCCAACCTAATCCGAGATTTGATCGTGCCCAGTGGCAGACCCGTTTCAGCGGCAATTTCACTATGGGACAGGTCCCCGAAATATGCCTTTTCTATCAGTTCCCTTTGGGCCGCGGGCAATTCTGCGATTGCCTGACCCAGCTGTTCGCTTTCCTGTTGCAGAGCCATCACATCGGCCTGATCAGGTTCTTCGTCTGGGCCCCAGCCCAGATCTTCGGGCTCGGGGCGTCGCTGCTTGCGCAGCACGTCAATCTTGCGGTTCCGTGCAACAGTAAAGATCCAGGTCGCCACGGACGCCCGCGTGGGGTCGAACATGTGGGCCTTGTGCCAGCATGTTGCCAACACCTCTTGCGCGCACTCTTCCGCCAGCGACGCATCTGCGCCCGATTTCATCAGGAAGCCTTTGACCCGGGGGGCAAAGTGCTGGAACAGCTCGGCAAAAGCTGCCTGGTCCTGATGGTCCCGGATGCGGATCATGTGGTCGACCCACAGCATCCGTGCACCGCTGTTTTCCTGCATGTCGGCGCGCCTCTTGACCGATGCCGAAACGGCGCGCTGCGACGCAGGCCCTTCCGCTTCCACCGATTCTATTCCCGCCAACATGATCCGTCTACGCGATGTGCGCGCGTTCGGATCAAAAATAAATGTCTGGAATTTCTACATCCATTTCTCGCATGGGGCCGTACATGTTGCAACTTATCGCACTACAGGACTGAACTGCTCATGCCCAAAGATCACTCGCCCGCCCTGCGCCGCCGTATCGCTGTCATCGGAGGGGGCATTGCTGGCATGGGAGCGGCTTATCTGCTGGCGCGCGACCATCACGTCTCCCTGTTCGAAGCGGAACCCCGTCTGGGCGGTCACGCGCGCACTGTCGTGGCGGGAAAACGCGGCGATCAGCCTGTGGACACGGGGTTTCTGGTGTTCAACTACGCCAACTATCCGCGCATGACAGAGCTGTTCGCAGAACTCGACGTGCCGGTGACCAAATCCAACATGAGCTTTGGCGCGTCCATTGATGGCGGACGGCTGGAATACGGGCTGGCCAGCCTCGATGCGCTGTTTGCGCAACGCCGCAACGCGGCCAACCCCAAGTTTCTCCGCATGGTGCGGGACATTCTGCACTTCAACAAAAACGGTTTGCGCGTCGCGCAAGAAGATCGGACGCGGACAACTGGCCAGTTTCTCGAAGCGCTCGGGACCGGGGATTGGTTCCGCGACTATTATCTGCTGCCGCTGAGCGGCGCGATCTGGTCGACGCCGACGCAGAAAATCATGGATTTCCCCGCACATGCGATGATCCAGTTTTTCGAGAACCACGCGCTCTTGAGCCATACGGGGCAGCATCAGTGGTACACGGTCCAGGGTGGATCGGTGCAATATGTCAGCCGGCTTGAAACGGCGATGCTGGGCATGGGTGTCGACATCCGCCTCAAGGCCCCGGTGCAGACCGTCGTGCGCGGCGCATATGGCGTTCGGATCAAGGCGTGGAGTGGCACATGGGAAGATTTCGACGAAGTGGTTTTTGCAACCCATTCCGATGACAGCCTGTCCATGCTTGGCGATGCCACAGGTCTGGAACAGACGGCTCTTGGCGCCGTCAAGTACCAGCCCAACGACGTTGTGCTGCATTGCGACGACAGCATCATGCCCCGCAAGCGCCAGACCTGGTCGAGCTGGGTTTACACCGAGGATCGCAATGCCCGGTCTGATCGCATTGATCTGACCTACTGGATCAATTCGCTGCAACCCGTACCGATGGATGATCCGCACTTTGTGACGCTCAACACCAAACGGACGATCCGCGCGGACAAGATCTACGATCAGACTGTTCTGCGGCATCCGGTTTACGATCTCGCCGCTTTGGCGGCGCAGGACACCGTCAAGGCGATGAACGGGGCCAACAACACGTGGTTTTGCGGCGCGTGGATGCGGCATGGGTTCCACGAGGACGGCTATTCCAGCGCCGTCGATGTGGCCGACGCCATCCTCGCACGGGACACGGCCATGCAGGTGGCTGCGGAATGATGGCCACAGTCGATCATATCGCGGGCCAGACCTACCACGGCCGCAAGGGCGCCATCGCGAACGCGTTTCGCTATTCGGTGGACTACGTTCTGCTGGACGCCGAGGCCGAGTTGCGCACCCCGCGCCTGTTCCGGCGCAACGGGCGGGGGCTGACCGCGCTTGACGATCTGGACCACGGCGGCGCACCCAGGGCCGGGCGCGGTGCGGCGTGGGTGCGTGACGTATTGCAGTCGCATCAGGTGACCGGCGTCGCGCAGATCGAGCTTCTGGCCCAACCCAAGGTGCTGGGGCACGTGTTCAACCCGGTGAGTTTCTGGCTGTGCCGCCGCGCGGACAAGGCGTTGGTCGCCGTGATCGCCGAAGTGACAAACACCTTTGGCGACCGCCACAGCTATCTGATCCACCATCCGGATCAGCGCCCGATCAAGGCCGAGGATCAGTTGCACGCGCAAAAGATCATGCACGTCTCTCCGTTTCAGCCGGTGGAGGGCGGATACGAATTCCGCTTTGACATCACGGATGACCGCATCGGCATCTGGATCGACTATAGCCGGGGACAGGGTGGCGTGATCGCGACACTCACGGGCCGCCGCTGCCCGCTGAGCAACCGTTCGATCATCGGCGCTGTCTTGCGGCGCCCCTTCGGTTCGCGCCGGGTGCTGGCGCTGATCCACTGGCAGGCACTCAAGCTCTGGCTGAAAAGCGCCGTCTACCGCCCACGCCCCGCGCCGCCGTCGAACGAGGTGTCGCGGTGAGCAATGCGCCCCCGCATCGGATGCCGGCTTATGCGGTGTTTGCAGCCCTGCTGAGTGCAGCGGGGCTGCCGATCTATATTCATGCGCCCAAGTTTTATGTTGATGAATATGGCGTCTCGCTTGCGGCTTTGGGTGCAGTACTGTTCGGCTTGCGGCTGCTGGATGTGGTGCAGGACCCGCTGTTTGGACGGCTTAGCGAAGCGTTGCGTGGGCGGCGCGGTGCGGCTGTCCTGATCGCCTGCACAATCATGGCACTGTCGATGCTGGGCCTGTTCGCGGTTCCGCCGCTCCTGCCGCCGCTCGTGTGGTTTGCCGTGATGCTGACCGGTGTGTTTTCCGCGTTCAGCTTTCTGACCATCAATTTCTACGCCCAAGGTGTCGTCAAGGCCGGGCATTTGCCCGGCGATGGCCATCTGGGACTGGCGCGCTGGCGTGAAACCGGTGCGCTGCTCGGCGTGTGTGTCGCCGCCATCGCGCCCGTGATGCTGGGCGGCCTGATGGGCGCGCCCTTTGCCGGGTTTGCGGTTGGCTTTGCCGTGCTGGCCCTGGCAGCTGTGGTCATGATGTGGAACGAATGGGGCGATGCGGGGCTGCCGCCGTCCATCGGGCTGCGCGCCGTTCTGGGTGATCCGCTCGCCCGCCGCCTACTGTTGATTGCCTTTGTGAACGCGGCCCCGGTCGCCGTCAGCTCAACCCTGTTCCTGTTCTTTGTCGAAAGCCGCCTGCAGGCGCCGGGTCTTGAGGGTCCGCTCCTGCTGCTGTTCTTTCTGAGCGCGGCATTGGCCGCGCCGATGTGGGGACGGCTGGCGGAGGCCTATGGTGTCAAGCCCGTTCTTCTTGCGGCCATGGTGCTGGCGATCGCGAGCTTTGGCGGCGCGACGCTGCTAGGGCCTGGCGACTGGGTCGCTTTTGCGGTGATCTGCGCGTTGTCCGGCGCGACCCTAGGCGCTGATCTGACGTTGCTACCGGCCGTCTTTGCCAGCCGCATGGCCCGGATCAGCCCGTCGGCCGCCGAAGGGTTCGGGCTATGGTCGTTTGTGTCGAAATTCACTCTCGCCTTTGCCGCCGTGACATTGCTGCCGGCGCTGCAGCAGGCGGGGTTTGACAGCGCGGCACCCTCGAACCCGCCCGAAGCACTGATGCTGCTGACCCTCTTGTACGCCGCCGTTCCGTGCGGCCTCAAAGTCGTTGCGATCGCCTTGCTGGCGACCACGAACCTCAAGGAGACCTGATATGGATGCTCTGTTCTTTGCGCTTCTGGGCGCGTTTACGATGGTTGCGCTGTTCTGGTCGCGTTCGCGCTATGCGGATTTTCTGGCTCAAAGCCCGGAAGATTACGCCGAGAGCGACGTGCAGTTCGACCTGCGCACACACCTTAACGGCCCCATCATCTGCGAGGGCGTGATCTACGGCCCGACGGGGCGTGTGTCGTCGCGCTTTGTCGGCGAGTTTGACTGCCACTGGGAAGGCAATGTAGGCACCATGTCCGAGGTCTTTACCTATGATGACGGCTCGCAGCAGGAACGTTGCTGGAACCTCACATTGGGCAATGACGGGCGGATCAAGGCGCTGGCCAGCGATGTCGTGGGCGAAGGGACGGGCCAACAGATGGGCAGTTCCGTGCAGTTGAAGTACCGGTATCAGTTGCCCGATAGCGCGGGCGGTCATGTGCTGGACACGGTCGACTGGATGTATCTGGCGCCAAACGGCACCATTGTGAACCGCTCGCAGTTCCGCAAGTTCGGGATTAAGGTCGCCGAACTGGTCGCGACCATGCGCCCGGCGGAACAGGACATGAAAGAGGCGGCATGAACGCGATCAATTTGACGGGCAAGCGGTACTGGCTTGTCGGCGCGGGCGACGGCCTCGGGCGGGCGCTCGCACATCACATGAGCCGCGCAGGTATCGAAGTGGTGGTGTCGGCCCGGAGCGAGGACAAGCTGCACAGCCTTGTCGATGAACTGCCCGGCAAGGCGCAGGCGCAAGTGGTCGATATCGCCGATGATGACAGTGTGGCCGCTGCTGCGTCAGCGGTGGGCGACATTGATGGCGTTGTATTGCTGGCAGGCGTGTACTGGCCCTTTTCGGCCCGCGACTGGAACGCTGAACAGGGCGTAGCCATGGCGGATGTGAACTTTACCGGTTTCATGCGCGTCCTGGGGCAGGTCATGCCTCGCTTTGTCGAACGGGATGACGGTCATGTGGTGATCACCTCCTCGCTCAGTGGGTTCCGCGGGCTGCCCGGATCCATCGGTTATACCGCCTCCAAGGCGGCCACGATGTCGCTGGCCGAATGCATGTATGCGGACCTGCGCAATACCGGCGTGCGGGTGCAGGTCGCCAACCCCGGTTTCATCAAGACGCAGCTGACCGACAAGAACGCTTTCGACATGCCGTTCCTGATGGAACCGGATGCAGCCGCCCGCGAGATGTTCGAACTGATGCTGACCGACAACTTCAAAAAGAGTTTTCCGACACTCTTTTCGCTGTTCTTTCGGGTTGGGCAATTCATGCCGGACTGGATGTACTACCGTATCTTCGGCCGCTGAGGTGGTTTGAGCCTGATCAAAGACGCGACAGGTTGCAGCGCGCATTCTCCGGATCAGGAGGATTCGCTATGGAAACCGAATTGAACCGGGACCTGGTGGCGCAAATCGTGCTCATGGGTCGGGAACTGGATCGCGCCGAGGGCGAGTTGCGCGGTGTGATCGACCGGCTGGGCGAGGATCAGCAGGCCGCCCTTGTCGCTGTGATGTGGGTCGGACGCGGCGCGTTCGAGGCCGAGGAGTGGCCCGAGGCGGTGGCGACCGCCGCTGCCGAGGCAACCACGCCGTGTGCAGACTACGTGCTGGGCACCCCGCATTTCACGGATCACCTTGAGGCCGGAATGGACGCGTTGGGCGCCCAGCTTGGCGAAGCCGAAGGCGGGTTGGTCAAATTCGCCTGAGGCTAGAGTGCCGACAGCGCCAGATCAAATTGCGCCTTGGCCCGTGCCCAGACGCCAGCGTCCAGTTGCGGCAGCGCAGCCAGTGTCGGCAGCAATTGTTCAGCGTAGTCTTCGGAGCTTTCGACGGGAAGCATGGATGGCAGGTTGTCGATTGCCGTCACATCCAGCGGCGGGGTGTCATGCACGCGTAATGTAGGCGCGTTCCAGGTCGTTGTCCGGTCATAGACCTTGATCGGTGAGAAATCGCTGTCGGGGTCGCAGGCGATGTCGCCAATGACGCTCAGCCTGCGCGCCTCATGTGGTGTGGATGCGGGCACGAAAACCGGTGTGCCGGGCCGCGCGAGGATGCAGTTGAAAAAGATGTCATGCGCGAGCACTTCGGGAAAAGGGCCGCCATGTGCAGTTTCCGCCATATCCCACCGCGTTATCGGTACGCCCATCGCGGTACAGAGATCAGCCGCCCCGGAGCCCACGCGCCCAAGCGCGCCGATGATCAGTGCCGTGGGGCGGTGCGTTCCGGTTGATACAAGATCGGCTTGCAGATCCGCCAGCATGTGGCTGGCACTGGGGTAGCTGCTGACAGGGCCGGCCAGCGCCCCGCGCTGCTGCGCCGCCCAACAGGTCAGCGCAACGGCTGCGCCCGCATAGCCTGCCCAATAGCCAAAGGCGGCCACGCGTTTTCCGTCTTCGTCCACGAGGTATTCGAGGTCATAGAGCGTGCCGCCCCCGGCGCGGAAACGCGCCAGCAGAACCTGACCCGCCGGTTGCCCCTTGAACGCGTGGCCGAACATGATGTGGCGGTGCCCGAGCGGCGTGCCGTCATCGGGCAGTTCCTTCAGGCCAAAGATGATCGCATCTGCCGGGGCGTCGGGCCATGTGCCTGCCGGAGCAATGATCGTCCCGGCGGCGCGATATCGGTCAGTGGGTATGCAGCGGCTTGTGCTGTCTTCGACTGTAACCGTCAGGCCGGCCGCGATCAGTTTGCGGGCGCCTTCGGGTGTCAGCCCGACGCGGGTCTCGTTGTCGCGCTGTTCCGCCCGGACCCAGAGATGTGTCATTTCAGCAGACCCTTGGCGCGCACCACCTCGATGCTGTGACGCGCGTCCATGGCTGCGGCAAAGGCGCGGATGCGCGGGAACGGTGCCAGATCCACACCGTCACCCGGCAACCACGAACAGACCATGTAGAGGTAACAATCGGCGATCGAGATATGCGTGCCGAGAACGAAGGGCCCGGCGATGCAGTTTTCCTCGACGAAAGCGGCGCTGTCCGCCATGGTTTGCGGCACCTTGGCGGCCATGTCGGCCCAGCTGTCCTCGCGGTCGGCCCACCGGTGGCCTCGCATCTTGTGGGCGTGGTTCACGTGCATGGTCGAGGCCAGGTAGTACATCACGCTGCGGGCCTGCGCGGCGTGCACGGGGTCGGCAGGCATCAGGCGCGGATCATGCGCCGCGATGAAGTCGAGGATCGCCCCGGTTTCGGTCAGGATCGTGCCGCCATCCAGTGCAAGTGCAGGCACCCGACCCTTGGGGTTGATGTCCAGATACGCGTCGCTCTGCTGCTCGCCCTCGGCAAAGTTCAGCATGTGCAGGTCATATTCGACCCCGGCTTCTTCAAGGGCGATGGCGGCGGCGACCGATATGGTACCGGGGGCAGCAAAGAGTTTCATGGCAACCTCAGACATGGGTTTGGGCGTGGTGGCGATCCGGCGCTTCGAGATGCGGGATCGCGTTGAACAGGACCGGCGACCATGTGCCGCCGATGGGATGCAGCCGGTGGATGGACGAATTGAAAATCGCCAGCCCGACATTGGCCATGGCCTGAATGTCGAGGCCCAGATGCAGGCGCATGGTCATCGCGATCAGCCCGCCTGACGTGACAACCAGCGCCGGGCCCGCGCCCGCACCGATTTCGGCGAGCACGTCGCGGATGCGCCCCTCGAATTGCGAGAACCGCTCCGGCGCGCCTTCGAGCTTGTCGTCGCGCCAATGGGCGAGCACGACAGGGAAGTGGTGCACAAACTGGCTGGGGTCTGTCGGCGTGCTGATCCCGTGTTCGTCCTCCATGGCCTGCGCCATGGTGAAGTATTCGAGCTCGTTCAAACGCGGGTCTTCGGTGGCGGTCAGCCCGGTGTTCATCGCCTCGGCCGTTTGCCGATGCCGCTTGAGCGTGCCCGTGAAGAGCCGTGTGTGATGCTGATGTGTCGCCCGCATGTGGTCCCCCAACCATGCCGATTGCTGTCGGCCAAGTGCGCTGAGCTGATCATAGCTCGCCTCGTCCTGCGCATGCGTGTTGGCCTGACCGTGGCGAATGAGAGTGATGTGGGACATGAGGTGCCTGCGACTGCTTTGCTGTTGTTCTAGGGCAGCACTTGGCAGGTGGAAAGTGCGCGCGCTGCTGAGGCCGGTTTATTTGGCCCGATGAAGAGGATCGGCGCCGCTTGGTGCATTTCGGAAACCGGCGCGCCGCGAAAACGGGTTTCAGTGTCGGGAATGGGAGTCTGTTTGTGTGTCCGGGCACGCTAGAACAGGCCCAGATCAGGGAGACGGGTGCGATGACCGACAAGGTGACATTCACGCTGGATGGCAAGGAAGTGCAGGCAGAGGCCGGTATGACCATCTGGGAGGTGGCCCACGGGCGTGGCCTTGTGATCCCGCATCTGTGCCACAAACCGGCACCCGGCTATCGCCCCGACGGCAATTGCCGCGCCTGCATGGTCGAGATTGAGGGCGAGCGGACGCTGGCCGCGTCCTGTATTCGCGAACCGTCCGAGGGGATGGTGGTGACCACCAATTCGGCGCGTGCCGAAGGGGCCCGCAAGATGGTTGTTGAGATGCTGCTGGCGGACCAGCCTGCGCGTGACGTGGCGCATGACAAGTCCGCCCATCTTTGGGACATGGCCGAGGCAAATGGCGTATCGGAAAGCCGCCTGCCCAAACTGGAGGCCGAGCGCATTCCGCTGCTGGATGACAGCCACGTGGCCATGTCCGTCAACCTGGATGCCTGCATTCAGTGCGGCTTGTGCGTGCGGGCCTGCCGCGAGGTGCAGGTCAACGACGTGATCGGCATGGCCGGGCGCGGGCACGACGCCTACCCGACCTTTGACTTTGCCGATCCGATGGGGGCCTCCACATGCGTGGCCTGCGGCGAATGCGTTCAGGCCTGCCCCACGGGGGCGCTGATGCCCGCCACGGTCGTGGACGACGCGCAGGTGGGCGACAGCAAGGATTTTGACCGCGAGGTCGAAAGTATTTGCCCGTTCTGCGGGGTCGGCTGTCAGGTGTCGCTGAAGGTCAAGGACAACAAGGTGAAGTTCGTCGAGGGCATCAACGGCCCCGCGAACGAAGGGCGGCTGTGCGTCAAGGGGCGCTTTGGCTTTGACTATATCCACCACGACCACCGCCTGACCAAGCCCCTGATCCGGCGCGAGGATGCGCCCGCCAAGGGGCTGAATGTCGATCCGGGCAACTGGGGCGAGGTGTTCCGCGAGGCGACCTGGGACGAGGCGCTGGATTTTGCGGCGAACGGCCTGAAAGGGCGTGGCCGCGAGGTCGCGGGCTTTGGTTCGGCCAAGTGCACGAACGAAGAGGCGTATCTGTTCCAGAAGTTCATCCGTCAGGGATTTGGCCACAACAATGTCGATCACTGCACGCGGTTGTGCCATGCCTCGTCCGTGGCCGCGCTGATGGAGAATGTGGGCTCCGGCGCGGTAACAGCGACGTTCAACGAGATCGAGAACGCGGACGTGGCGATTGTCATCGGTGCCAACCCGATCGAGAACCACCCGGTTGCGGCCACCTATTTCAAGCAGTTCACCAAACGCGGCGGCAAGCTGATCGTGATGGACCCGCGGGGTCAGGCGCTGAAGCGGTTTGCGTCCCACATGCTGCAATTCCGCCCCGGTGCGGACGTGTCGATGCTGAACGCGATCATGCACGTAATCGTCAAAGAGGGCCTCTACGACCAGCAGTATATCGAGGCCTATACCGAAAACTGGGAGGCCGAGAAGGCGCATCTGGAAGGCTTCGCGCCCGAAAAGATGGCCGAGATCTGCGGGATCGAGGCGGATGTGCTGCGTGACGTGGCGCGCACCTTTGCCGGTGCGCAGGCCGCGATGATCTTCTGGGGTATGGGCGTGTCGCAGCACATCCACGGCACGGACAATTCGCGCTGCCTGATCTCGCTGGCGCTGATGACAGGCCATGTGGGACGGCCCGGCGCGGGCCTGCACCCGCTGCGGGGTCAGAACAACGTGCAGGGGGCATCGGACGCGGGGCTGATCCCGATGTTCTTGCCGGACTACCAGACGGTGACAGATGACGGCGTGCGGTCGGCTTTCACCTCTGTCTGGGGGTCCGAGGATTTCTCGAACGAAAAGGGCCTGACGGTGACCGAAATCATGGATGCGGTCCATGACGGGGACATCAAGGCGATGTACGTGCTGGGCGAGAACCCCGCCATGTCAGACCCGGACGTGGAACACGCGCGGGATGCGCTGGCCAAGCTGGATCACCTCGTTGTGCAGGACATCTTCCTGACCGAAACGGCGAACTATGCCGATGTGATCCTGCCCGCCTCCGCGTTTGCGGAGAAGTCGGGAACAGTGACCAACACCAACCGTCAGGTGCAGATGGGCCGACCGGCCGTGTCGCCGCCCGGAGAGGCGCGCGAGGATTGGTGGATCGAGGTCGAACTGGCGAGGCGCTGTGGTCTGCCATGGTCGTATCAGAGCCCGGCGGATGTCTTTGCCGAGATGAAACAGAACATGGCCTCGCTCAACAACATCACGTGGGAGCGGCTTGAAGGGCAGAACGCGGTGACCTACCCGTCCCTGTCGCCCGAGGACCCCGGTCAGGCGATTGTCTTTGGCGACGGCTTCCCGCGGCCCGAAGGCCGCGCGCGGTTCACGCCTGCAGCAGTGATTGCACCGGATGACGTGCCGGATGCGGAATACCCGATGATCCTGACGACGGGGCGGCAACTGGAGCACTGGCACACCGGGTCCATGACGCGCCGGTCAAAGGTGCTGGATGCGGTTGAACCGGAGGCGAATTGTTCGCTGCACCCGTCGACGCTGCGCAAGCTGGGGGCTGTGCCGGGCGACATGGTGCGACTGACAACCAAACGGGGGTCCATCGAGATCATGGCGCGGGAAGATCGCGCGGTGGCGCCAGACATGGTGTTCCTGCCCTTTGCCTATGTGGAAGCGGCGGCGAACATCCTCACAAACCCTGCGGTGGATCCCTATGGCAAGATCCCGGAGTTCAAGTTTTCGGCTGTCCGGGTCGAAGCCGTCGCGGGTGCGGTGGCCGCCGAGTGATCCCATTGCGCGCCTGACGGCGCACGCGATTCATTTTTTCTGATGAGGGGTTTCACCCCTCAAACGCCCCGGTAAAACGCTGCGCGGCGTGCGGCCTTTTCTGTGCGCTCTTGTGCCCTGTTTTCACGAAATCATTGACGTGCGGCGCACAAGGGTCATTCTGGTCTCAATAAAGAATCGAACAAGTGTTCAAATACGGTCCCGCTCCGGCGGGATCATCGGGAGGACTTTACGTTGAGTGGAACGCCCATGGGCGAAACAGACCTGCATTCGCTCCCGGCTTTGCTGCGACGCAATGCCCGCCAGTATGCCCAGTCGCCCGCCTATCGCGAAAAGGAATTCGGGATCTGGCAAAGCTGGACCTGGTCCGAGACGCTGGACGAGGTGGAGGCGTTGGCGCTCGGGATGCTGGATCTGGGTCTGGCGCCGGGCGACCATGTCGCGATAATCGGGCGGAACCGGCCGTATCTCTATTGGTCGATGATTGCCGCCGAGATGTGTGGCGCGATCCCCGTGCCGCTCTATCAGGACGCGGTGGCCGAGGAGATGGCTTATGTGCTCGATCATTGCGGGGCGCGGTTTGTCATTGCCGGGGATCAGGAGCAGGTCGACAAGGTGATCGAGGTGCAGGATCGCCTGCCCGAGTTCGAGCAGATGATCTATCTCGATCCACGCGGATTGCGGAAATACGATCACTCGAAACTGCATCAATATGCGCATGTGCAGGATGCCGGACGCGCCAAGCGTGATGAATTGATGAAAGAGATCGAGACGCGGGTCGCGGCGCTGGATTATGACAGCACCTGCGTGATGCTTTATACCTCCGGGACGACGGGCAAACCCAAAGGCGTCGTGTTGTCCAACCGCAATGTCATCGAGACGTCGAAATCGTCGTCCGACTTTGACGGGTTGCGGCAAAGCGACGAGATCCTCGCCTATCTGCCGATGGCCTGGGTGGGGGATTTCATCTTTTCCGTGGGTCAGGCGCTGTGGACCGGGTTTTGCACGAACTGCCCGGAAAGTGCCGACACGATGCATGTGGATTTGCGGGAGATCGGGCCGAGTTACTACTTTGCCCCGCCGCGCGTGTTCGAGATGCAACTGACGCAGGTGATGATCCGCATGGAGGATGCGGGCCGCTTCAAGCAGTGGCTGTTTCATCACTTCATGGAGCACGCGCGCAAGGTCGGCCCCGCCATTCTGGATGGTCTGCCTGTCGGGGGCATGGACCGGTTGAAATACGCCTTGGGCGAGTTGATGATCTACGGCCCGCTCAAGAACACATTGGGGTTCAGCAACGTGCGTGTGGGATACACCGCGGGGGAAGCGATTGGGCCGGAAATCTTTGATTTCTATCGGTCTTTGGGGATCAACCTGAAGCAGCTTTATGGTCAGACCGAAGCGACGGTGTTCATCACGGCGCAGCCCGACGGCGAGGTGAGGTCGGACACGGTTGGCGTTGCCTCGCCGGGGGTCGAGTTGAAGATCGCGGAGAATGGTGAGGTATTCTACCGCTCGCCCGGTGTGTTCGTGGAGTATTACAAGAACCCCGAAAGCACCGCCGGAACCAAGGATGAAGAGGGCTGGGTGGCCACGGGTGACGCGGGCTTTATCGAAAGTGACACCGGGCATCTGCGGATCATCGACCGGGCCAAGGACGTTGGCCAGATGGCGTCGGGTGCGCTCTTTGCCCCGAAATATGTCGAGAACAAGCTGAAGTTCTACCCGAACATTCTGGAAGCCGTGGTTTTTGGCAATGGTCGGGACGAATGCACGGCCTTTATCAACATCGACCTGACGGCAGTGGGCAACTGGGCCGAACGGAACAACATCGGCTATGGCTCTTACCAGGAGCTTGCGCAGCATCCGCATGTTCTGGCGACCATCCAGGGCCATGTGGAAGAGGTGAACCGGTCGGTGGCCAAGGACGAGATGTTGTCAGGCTGTCAGGTGCATCGTTTTGTGGTTCTGCACAAGGAACTGGACGCGGATGACGGGGAGTTGACGCGGACGCGCAAGGTGCGTCGGCGGATCATCGAAGAGAAGTACGACGACATCATCGCGGCGCTTTATGACGGATCGACGGAGGTGTCGACGGTGACGGAAGTGACCTATGAGGACGGGCGCAAGGGGTCGATTTCGGCGACACTTGAGGTGCGGTCCGCGGCGGTTCAGCCGGCGGCGCAGAAACTGGCGGCGGAGTGATGATGTGTGACGCTCGCCCTTCGGGCATCGCCCCACCCACCATCCCTTTTGATGTGGTGATGCCTGCGCCGTCAGGATGGGTCGAAAACGTGGCGAACCGCGCAGCGCAAGCGGTTGTCGCTCGTGAAATCGCCGATGCTTTGCCGCATGATCCTGCGCGTATCGCCGGGGGTCAGCCCCTTGCGGCGGCAATCGAAGGCGAGTTTCAGCAGGTAGCGGCGTTCCAGTGTGTCAAACATGTCGGGACCTCCAGTCCGGTGTCCTGCGATCCTGCGCACAAAATGGTTAACATGCCCCCAAGGCGGCGAGCGACGGAGGTTGCGTATGCTTGATCAGACCGACGGATATGTGACGGCAGACGGGCGTCAGATCGGGCCCGTTGTCATGGAGATGCGCAACATTACCCTGCGATTTGGCGGGGTTGAGGCGATCAAGGACATCTCGTTCGACATTCGTGAGGGCGAGATCCGGGCGATCATCGGACCCAACGGGGCGGGCAAGTCGTCGATGCTGAACGTGATCTCCGGGTTCTACGTGCCGCAGGAGGGGCAGGTGTTCTACAAGGGCAGTCCGCGTCCGCCGATGAAACCCTTTGAGGTGGCCCGGCAGGGGATTGCGCGGACGTTCCAGAACATCGCCCTCTTTGAAGGCATGAGCGTGTTGGACAATGTGATGACGGGCCGGCTGACGCATATGAAGACGGGTATGTTTGGCCAGGCCTTGTGGAAGGGTAAGGCGGAGGCCGAGGAAACCGAGAACCGGGAAGTTGCTGAAAAGATTATCGATTTTCTGGAGATTCAGGCCATTCGCAAGACGCCGGTATCGCGGCTGCCTTACGGGTTGAAGAAACGCGTGGAACTGGCGCGCGCGCTGGCGGCGGAGCCGTCGCTCTTGCTGCTGGACGAGCCGATGGCGGGGATGAATGTCGAGGAGAAGGAGGACATGAGCCGGTTTATCCTTGATGTGAATGACGAATTCGGCACCACGATTGCGCTGATCGAGCATGATATGGGTGTGGTCATGGACCTGAGCGACCGGGTTGTCGTGATGGATTACGGCAAGAAGATCGGGGACGGCACGCCTGATGAGGTGCGCAGCAATCAGGATGTGATCGACGCCTATCTCGGGGTGTCGCATGACTGAGTTTTGGCGGTCACAGGGCGTACACAAGCTGTGCACAACCTGTGCACTGGCCTTGTGCCTTGGGGTTGGTGCCGTTCAGGCCGGGCCTGCATGGGAGATGTTTCAGGCGCGCTGCCTTGATCCGTTCGAGCATCAGGCCGAACCGGTGGTTCAAGGGTTGGAACAGGCAGATAAACGCAGTGTTGCGCAATTGGTCTTCCATGACGACGCCGGGCTGCAGCTGGTCGTCGACGCGGCGCCGGAGGACGGGCTGCGGGCCTGTGCGGTGTCGGAAGATGCGGTGGAAATGCTTGATCCGGCATATCTTGACTGGGTGCAGGACGTGACGCAGCGGCAGGTCTATGTGCCAGAGGACGGGATGTTGGCGAGCGCGGAATGGATCGAACCGCAGGTGCATGTGGAGGCCACTTTGACTGCGGGTGTCGCGATTTACCGGGTATTGGAGACGGACCTTGAGAGCTAGAGCATGGGCGATATGCGCCGCCCTGTGGGCGGGACCCGCGGCCGCGCAGGAACCTGCGCTGTGCGAGGGCGGCCTGGCCGGGCTTTGCGATGTGATCCAGACACAATGCGTGCCATATCTCGATGATCCGGCAAGCCTGTCGCCGCGCGAGATCATGCCGGTGCCGCGCACCTTCCGGCGGTATTTCGAAAGCGCGCTAAATTCCTATGTGCTCGGCTATCAGGAAACCGAGGTTCCGGGTGCTTTGGTCGTGTTCATGTATGACGAACCGGCCTGTGAGGTGATCACGCACGGGCTGGCCTATTCTGATGTGCTGCCCGCCTATCAGGATTGGCGGGACGGTGCGGGCGCGCGGTTTGTGTCGACCACCGGGTTTGAGCCGGTGAGCCGTGTGACCATGGACCGGGCCTACGCTGCAGCGTTTCTGGCGGCCCCGCGCCGGGACGGGCGGGTGACCGAAGTTACGCTGAACTGGAACCTGACATTCGAGGGGCTGACGCGCCTGCGGGTGAGCTATCAGCCGCTCAGGGACCACACGGCGGACCTGATGGGAGTGGCGGTGAAATGAAGTGGCTTGTTGCGCTTTTGCTGATGCCCGGGGCGCTTTGGGCGCAGGACCAGAGCGCGTTCGATGCAGGTGTCGCCGAATGCGCGCGTTACGTTGCGGCCAAGCCGGAAGGGGCACATCCCTTTCAGGCGCCGGTTTTCGATCAGGACGAAGATGAAAGCGGTATCGACAGGACCATTGTCTATCCGACGGGGTCGGGCGGCAATTTCGATTTTGCGCTCAGCTTTGACTACACGCGCGGAACGTCCACAACGCCGGGCAGCTGGGCCTGTTCGGGAAGCGGGCCGAAAGCGCCGCAATGGCCCGCATTCGTCGCCACCGGCTGGATTGCCGCGGATGCCGCGCTGCGGTCAAACGGGCTTCAGGAATTGAACTTTCCGGGGCCGCAGAAGGCCTATGCCGATTGCGCCGCAGCGACGCCGGATATCTACGTTCTGTTCAATGCGGGCGCAGGCGACAGGGTCGTCTTTGCCGCGACCACTGGTCCGGCGGCCGCGGCATTTTGCACGTCCATGGGAGTGAAGGGGTAAACGATGCCTGACAATCTGATCTTTGCGATGGAAGTGTTCCTGAACGGGCTGATGGCCGGGGTGCTTTATGCGCTGGTGGCGTTGGGGTTCGTGCTGATCTTCAAGGCGTCGGGGATTTTCAATTTTGCCCAAGGGGTCATGGCGCTGTTTGCGGCGATGACCTTTGTCGGCATCCAGAACGGGCAGGTGCCGTTCTATCATCTGATCAATGCGATCTTTGGCACCAACATCCACTATTTCGGATGGGAGGTGCATTCGATCCTCGCCATCATGCTCACTGTGGTGGTGATGATCATACTGGCCTGGGCGGTGCAGCGCTTCATCTTCAAGCATCTGGTGGGGCAGGAGCCGATTATCCTCTTCATGGCGACGATCGGCCTTGCCTACCTGCTTGAAGGGGTGGCGGACCTCATGTGGGGGTCCGAGATCAAGAAGCTGGACGTGTGTCTGGCGGAGGGGACGTGCCTGCCGCAGGGGATCAACCTCGCCATCGACGAGGCGACCTTCAACATGTTCGGTTACGGGTTCTTTATCGACAATCTGGACATCACGGCGACGATCATTGCGATCCTGCTTGTGGGGGCACTGGTGGTGTTTTCGCAGTATACCAAGCAGGGGCGCGCGATGCGCGCCGTGGCGGATGACCATCAGGCGGCCTTGTCGGTTGGTGTGTCGCTGAACTACATCTGGATCCTGGTGTGGTCGGTGGCGGGGTTCGTCGCGCTGGTGGCGGGCATCATGTGGGGCGCGAAATCGGGTGTGCAGTTTTCGCTGAGCCTGATCGCGCTGAAAGCGCTGCCGGTGTTGATGCTGGGCGGCTTCACCTCGATCCCCGGGGCCATTGTGGGCGGGTTGATTATCGGGGTGGGCGAAAAGCTCTTTGAGTTCTTCATCTCCAGCAGCGAGTTGTCGGGCGCGCTGTTCGGTTTCACCACGAATGCGACGGAAAACTGGTTTGCCTATGTGCTGGCGCTGATCTTTCTGGTGTTCCGGCCGCAGGGGCTTTTTGGGGAGAAGATCATTGAGCGTGTGTGATCTGATCCGTGCGGGCGACCCCATTGGCCCTGACGGGCCAATGAGACCCGCCCACCCGGAACCTTCGATCTATCCGTCGATCTGGCGGAAGAGCATGACCGTGAATGCAGCAAGAACGGTGATGGCCAAAGTGGCCGAGAGCAGCACGTCGCCGGTGAGCAGCAGCGCCGTACCGGCGCAGATCAGCAGGATCAGCGCGCAGAACAGCAGGAGCGGCGCGAGCGTGCTGCGCGGTTTTGGCGGGGGCGCCGTTTCTGGTTCGATCCGGTCGGGGGTCACGTCCGGAATGGAATCCATCAGCTTGGCCTTGGCCGCGGCCAATTCCACGGCGCTCATCTCGCCACGTGCATGTGCGGCGTCGAGACGACGGATGTCATCCAGAATAGCGGTCATCCGACCCACTCCCATTACCCGCACCCAAGCTGGCGGCGAAATGGGGACAGAATGTGGCACGGCGGGAAAACCTGATGTCCTGGTTAACGGGATGTTCAGCGTTTCCGGTGCGATGCCGAAGGAAGGAACGATCTGATGTTTTATCGTGAGGCCGGGGATTTTTCGACGACATACCCGCAAGATAGCCAGACCTTTCCGATCCGGTTCGATCGGTATCGGTATTATCTGGTGTTGGCGGTGGCCGTGCTGGTCATGCCTTTCTTGATGACGGATTATCTGGTCAATTCGATCTTTCTGCCGTTTTTGATCTACGCGATTGCGGCCATCGGGCTGAATATCCTGACGGGGTATTGCGGACAGGTGAGCCTGGGGACGGGCGGATTCATGGCGGTGGGGGCCTATGCCTCGTACAAGCTGATGACGGCGTTCCCGGACGTGAACATCTTTTTCAATATCATCCTTGCGGGGGGCATCACGGCGATTGTCGGCACGGCCTTCGGCCTGCCGTCCTTGCGGATCAAGGGGTTTTACCTTGCCGTGGCGACGCTGGCGGCGCAGTTCTTTCTGGTCTGGCTCTTCAACAAGGTGTCGTGGTTCTACAACTACTCGGCCTCGGGGCAGATCAACGCGCCGGAACGGACGGTGTTTGGCGTGCCTGTCACCGGCGCCAATACGGATGCCTGGGCAACCTACCTCTTTTGTCTGGTCTTTACGGTGGGCGCTGCGATCATTGCGCGGAACCTGACGCGGGGCGCGATGGGACGACAGTGGATGGCAATCCGGGACATGGACATTGCGGCGGAGATCATCGGGGTGAACCCGCTGAAGGCCAAGCTGACGGCTTTTGCGGTCAGCTCGTTCTTTGTTGGCGTGTCGGGGGCGTTGTTCTTTTCGGTCTATCTGGGTGCTGTCGAGGTGGGTGAGGTCTTTGGCATCACCAAGTCGTTCCTGGTGCTTTTCATGATCATCATCGGTGGGCTCGGGTCGATCTTTGGGTCGTTCGCGGGCGCGGCGTTCCTGGTGGTGTTGCCCGTGGTGCTCAAGATCGTGGGCGTGGATATGCTGGGTTGGCCGACGGATATCGTGGCGCATTTCCAACTGGTGATCGTGGGCGCGCTGATCATCATCTTTCTGCGCTATGAGCCGCACGGGATTGCGCAGCTGTGGCGCGTGGCCAAGGAGAAATTGAGATTGTGGCCGTTCCCGCATTGATGCGGGAAGGTTGCCAAGAATGGTGGGGTGAAACCCCACCCTACGGATGGGCCGAGAGGTCCGCATCGGACAAAACCACAGGGAGGAAACACCGATGAAGATGAAACTGACCACAATGGCTGTGGCGGCTGTGATGGCCGCAGGGCCGGTGATGGCGGACCTTGTGTTCCCGTCGCTGTCCTATCGCACGGGCCCCTATGCCGCGGGGGGTATCCCCTTTGCCGACGGGTATGCCGACTACATGACGCTCCTGAACGAGCGCGATGGCGGCATCGGCGGCGTGCCTGCACGCATTCTCGAATGCGAAACGGGTTACAATACCGAAAAGGGTGTGGAGTGCTATGAGGCCACCAAGGGCGAAGGCTCGCTGGTCTATCAACCGCTGTCCACCGGCATCACGTACCAGCTGATTCCCAAGGCGACGGCGGATGACATCCCCGTGCACTCGATGGGCTATGGCCGGACCTCGGCCAAGAACGGCAATGTGTTCAGCCACGTGTTCAACTATCCCGCCAACTACTGGGATGGGGCATCGGGCGCGGTGAACTACCTGCTGGAAGCCAACGGGAACGACATTTCCGGCAAGAAGATCGCGCTGGTTTATCACAACTCCGCCTACGGCAAGGAGCCGATCCGGACGCTGCAGGGTCTTGCTGAAAAGCACGGCTTTGAGCTGATGGAAGTGGCCGTTGACCACCCCGGTCAGGAGCAGAAGTCGCAATGGCTGCAGATCCGCCGCGAACGTCCTGATTTTGTCCTGATGTGGGGCTGGGGCGTGATGAACCAGGTTGCGATTCAGGAAGCGGCCAACATCCGCTATCCGATGGAGAATTTCATTGGCATCTGGTGGTCCGGGTCGGAAAATGACGTGCTGCCCGCGGGCGATGCGGCGAACGGCTACAAGGCGCTGACGTTCCACGGTGTGGGCGCGGACTTCCCGATCTTTGACGACATCCAGAAATATGTTGTCGATGCGGGCAAGGCGGCTGGTGCCGGCGATCAGGTGGGCACGGTGCTTTACAACCGCGGTCTGTATGCGGCGATGCTGGCAGCGGAAGCGGCCAAGAAGGCGCAGGAAATCCATGGTGTGGCCGAGATCACGCCGGCGATGATGCGCGACGGTATGGAAGCGCTGGAGATGACCGAAGCCAAGATGGCTGAACTGGGTCTGCCGAACTTCGGGCCCGAGTTTGCTGTGTCCTGCGAAAACCACGGTGGTAACGCGCTGGTCGGTGTGACCCAGTGGGACGCATCGGCAGGCACGTGGTCGCTGATTTCGGACTTCAAACCGACAGATGGCGATATCATCGGGCCGCTGATCGAAGAAGACAGCGCAGCTTACGCCAACGAGAACAACATCCCCGCCAATTGCGGATGATGTGACATCACACCGGCGGCCTGCCCTGTGCGGGCCGTCGGATTTTGAGTTTATTGGGCAAGGTGAAGATGCTGGACAGTTCTCAGACAGAGACCGCCGTTCTTGAGGTCAACAATATCGAGGTGATCTACAACCACGTGATCCTCGTGTTGAAAGGCGTCTCGTTGAAGGTGCCCAAGGGCGGGATCACCGCGTTACTGGGTGGCAATGGCGCGGGCAAGACGACCACCCTGAAGGCGATCTCGGGCTTGCTGGCATCCGAGCGTGGAGAGGTGACCAAGGGGTCGATCACCTATCACGGGCGGCCCACCGCGGAGCTTGATCCGGCAGATCTGGTGAAGGCCGGGGTGGTGCAGGTGATGGAGGGGCGTCACTGTTTCGAGCACCTGACCGTTGAGGAAAACCTGCTGACAGGGGCGTATACACGGTCGGACGGGAGTGCCGCGATCCAGCGCGATCTGGAGATGGTCTATGACTATTTCCCGAGGTTGAAGGAGCGGCGGAAGTCGCAGGCAGGCTATACCAGCGGGGGCGAACAGCAGATGACGGCGATTGGCCGGGCGCTGATGTCGCGGCCCGAGACGATCCTGCTGGATGAGCCGTCGATGGGGTTGGCGCCGCAGCTGGTGGAGCAGATTTTCGAGATCGTGAAATCGGTGAATGAAAACGAGGGCGTGACGTTTCTGCTGGCCGAGCAGAACACGAATGTGGCGCTGCGCTTTGCGCATTACGGCTACATTCTGGAATCGGGCCGCGTGGTGATGGACGGCCCTGCGGCCGAGTTGCGCGAAAACCCGGATGTGAAGGAATTCTACCTCGGCATGTCCGAAGAGGGGCGCAAATCCTTCCGCGATGTGCGGTCCTATCGCCGTCGCAAGCGGTGGCTGAGCTGATGGAAAAGGTGGCGTGCCGTACCCCTGCCGAGGGGCGGGACGGTGTGACCAACATCCCTGCATGGAAGTTTGATCTGATCCGTGGCCACATGCTGCACCTGCTGGCGGACGAGCCCCGCGTTTACAACGATGTGCGGGACGAGATCGGGGCGCGCCTGACCGCAGAGGAAGCAGAGGCCCTGGGCAAGTTGGGGTGGCATGTGATCACGGTGAAGCTCGAGCTTGAAGTGCGCGGCGAGATCGAACGTGTGAAAGCCAAGGGCCCGCAGCAGATCCGTTTGACCGCCTGACACCAGCCAAGCCAAGGGGCTCAGCCATGACCAGCATGCATCCCGACGACCCGCATCTGATCGACCGCTCCGGATGGTTGCGGGCGGCGGTTCTGGGCGGCAATGACGGGATCGTGTCGACGGCTTCGGTGATCGTGGGCGTGGCGGCGGCTGAACCGGGGTTGTGGGCTGTTCTGATCGCCGGGGTCGCGGCACTGGTCGCCGGTGCCATGTCGATGGCGGCGGGCGAATATGTCAGCGTGTCGTCGCAGTCAGACCTTGAGAAGGCAGATATCGCCCGTGAAAAACGGGCACTCAGGGATGATCCGGAAGGCGAAGAGGCCGAACTGGCCGACATCTATGTAGAACGGGGCCTGAGTGTCGGGACTGCGCGGCAGGTGGCGCGGGAACTGACGCAGGCGGATGCGCTCGGGGCGCATGTGCGCGACGAGTTGGGTCTGTCAGAACAACAGGCCGCCCAGCCGCTTGTGGCGGCGGCGGCGTCGGGCCTGACGTTTATGGTCTTTGCATCCATTCCCCTGCTTGCCGCGTGGTTGGCGCCGGTTGGCCTGTTGATTGCGGTTGTGGTTTGCGTGACGATGGTGGCCCTCGCTGGCCTCGGTGCGTTGGGTGCATGGGCGGGCGGCGCGCGGTTTGGTCCTGCGGCGCTGCGCGTCATGGTCTGGGGTGGGGCCGCGATGGCCGTCACGGCCGCAGTGGGCCGCCTCTTTGGCGTGGCCATCGGATAACGGGAGTGGGCATGACACATTACGATGATTTGGAGATCCGCAGCGCCGACCAGCGCGCGCGTGATCTGAAAGTGGCGCTGCAGGATCAGGTCGGGCGCGCGCAGCGGCTCGCCGGGTATGCGGATACGCTGGGCGGTGTCGATGCGCTCAGGATCAGCGGTGTGGGCGATCTGGCCGGACTGCCGGTCTTGCGCAAGGGTGAGTTGGGGGCGGCGCAAAAGGCGCATCCGCCGCTGGGCGGGTTCACCACCGGCATCAGCCAGTTCAGCCACATCTTCCAGAGCCCGGGCCCGATCTATGAACCGGGCAGTCATGACAGCAAGGACTGGTGGCGGTTTGCCCGGTTTCTGCATGCGGCGGGGATCAGCTCGGAGGACGTGGTGCAGAATTGCTTTTCCTATCACCTGACGCCCGCGGGGATCATGTTCGAGAACGGGGCCACGGCCATCGGCGCGGGCGTCCTGCCTGCGGGCACCGGCCAGACCGAGGCGCAAGTGCGTGCGGCGGCCGATATCGGGACAACGGCCTATGCCGGCACACCGGACTACCTCAAGGTGATCCTCGACAAGGCCGACGAGATGGGCGAGCGCCTGCGCATCACCAAGGCGGCGGTTGGCGGTGGCGCGCTTTTCCCGAGCTTGCGTCAGGAATATGCGGATCGCGGGATCCGTTGCTTGCAATGCTATGCCACAGCGGATCTGGGCAACATCGCTTATGAAAGTGCGGCGATGGAGGGCCTGATCGTGGACGAAGGTGTGGTGGTCGAGATCGTGACACCCGGTACGGGCGATCCAGTGCCCGAAGGAGAGGTGGGCGAGGTGGTGGTGACGACGCTGAACCCGGACTATCCGCTCATCCGCTTTGCCACAGGCGATCTGAGTGCCGTTCTGCCCGGGCAAAGCCCCTGCGGCAGGACGAATATGCGCATCAAGGGCTGGATGGGCCGGGCGGACCAGACGACCAAGATCAAGGGCATGTTTGTGCGGCCCGAACAGGTTGCGGCGCTTGTCGCGCGCCACGATGCGGTGGACCGCGCGCGCGTGATTGCGCAGCGCGAGGGCGAGCAGGATGTCATGGTGGTGCAGCTCGAAGCGACGGGCGGCAGCGCGGAAGACTATGCGCCCAGCGTTGTGGATGTGCTCAAGCTGAAAGGGACGGTCGAGGTTGTCGGGTCGGGCACGTTGCCGCGTGACGGCGTGGTGATCGAAGATCAGCGCAGCTACGAGTGAAGTCTCTGGCCCTGCATTCAGGTTCCTGACATAAAGCGTTGGACTTATGAGCGACGCTGCACACCCTTCCCACTCCGCACGCCGGACAACGCGCCCCCATGGCATCGCCATGTTCGCCTGGGTGATTGCGGGCATGTGCCTGTTGCCCATGGTCGCGGTGGCCCTTGCCGCGCTGCTTGGTGGGACAGACACGGTTGCGCATCTGCTGGACACGGTACTTGGGCGATATGCGGGCAACACGGCGCTGCTGGTCATTCTGGTGGCTTTGGGCGCCTTTGCGGTGGGCGTGGGGGCGGCGTGGCTGGTGACGATGACGCGCTTTCCCTTTGCGCGGCTGATGGAGGTCGCGCTGGTTCTGCCGCTGGCGTTCCCGGCCTATGTGCTGGCCTATGCCTACACCCATGTGCTGGATCACCCGGGCATCGTTCAGGCGACGTTGCGGGACGTGACGGGCTGGGGGCCGCGCGACTACTGGTTTCCGGAGATCCGCAGCCTTGGTGGCGCGGCGCTGATGCTGGTGCTGGTGCTTTACCCTTATGTCTACCTGCTGGCGCGGGCGTCGTTCCTGCAGCAAAGCGGCAGCACCTTTGTCGCGGCGCGTGCGTTGGGGTCGAGCCCCTGGGCTGCGTTCTGGCGGGTCAGCCTGCCGCTTGCGCGTCCGGCGATTGCGGCCGGGGTTCTGCTGGCGGTGATGGAGACCATCGCGGATTTCGGAACGGTGGCCTATTTCGGTGTCCAGACCTTTGCCACCGGCATCTACACCAGTTGGTTTTCGCTCGGGGATCGGGCCGGTGCCGCGCAACTGGCCCTGGGGTTGCTGATGTTCGCGCTGCTCTTTGCGGTGCTGGAGCGGACGCAACGCGGCAAGGCGCGCTATCACGATCCGAGCCGGGCCGGTCAGAGCCAGCAGCCCATGACGTTGCGCGGCTGGCGCGCGGCGGGCGCATTTGGTCTCTGCGCCCTGCCGGTGCTTCTGGGGGCGGTGCTGCCGGTTTTCATCCTTGTCAGCCTTGGGGTCGGGTCCGAGCAGGATCTGCTCAGCCCGCGCTATCTGGGGTTCATCCGCAACTCACTCGTTCTGGCGGGCACGGCGGCGGTGGTGACCGTCTGTGCCGCGATTGTGGTCGGGTTTTATCAACGCACACGCCCGGGGCCGTCATCGGCCAGCGCGGCATATGCCGCGCGTCTGGGCTATGCGGTGCCGGGCGGAGTGATCGCGGTCGGGCTGATTGTGCCCTTTGCCGCGTTCGACAATGCGCTCGACGCGTGGATGCGGGCGACGTTCGATGTCTCGACCGGGCTGCTGGTCACCGGGTCGATCTGGTTGCTGGTCTTTGCCTACATGGTGCGCTTTCTCGCGGCTGCTCTGGGGGCCTATGAGGGCGGGCAGGCGCGGGTGCATGCGAATATGGACGCGGCCAGCCGGTCACTGGGGCAGGGGCCGCTGGCAACGCTGCGGCGCATCCATCTGCCCATCATGACGCCCAGCTTGCTCACCGCGCTGCTGATCGTCTTTGTCGATGTGATGAAGGAACTGCCCGCGACGCTCATCATGCGCCCCTTCAACTACGACACTCTGGCGGTGCAGGCCTATCGCCTCGCCTCGGACGAGCGGCTGGCCGGTGCGGCGGTGCCAAGCCTTGTGATTGTCGCCGTCGGACTGCTGCCGGTGATCCTGATCTGCCGGCAGGTGGGACGGCGCTAGGACGTGCAGGGATCCAGCGGGAGCGTTGCGCTGCC
The DNA here is from genome assembly GCA_964603315.1 of uncultured Rhodobacterales bacterium. GTDB lineage: Bacteria > Pseudomonadota > Alphaproteobacteria > Rhodobacterales > Rhodobacteraceae > Tateyamaria. The sequence goes on along the minus strand of CAZRUV010000016.1, from coordinate 5,540 downwards.
GCTGGCGTCAAAGAGGGCGGTCACCCCATTTGCACGCAGCGTCGCGCCCACCATTTCGGAGCCATCCACCGTGATCTGGCGCGCGCTGGTCGTGTCGTCGATATCGACGGTAAAGGCGCGCACCTCGCCGGGGGCCCATGCGTCCAGCGACACGGTCAGGGTCGTGTCACCATCGGACACGCTGGAGGTCTGCGCAGACCCCTGCACCCATTCGAGCGGTTGGAACACTTCCACGCCCGCGCCTGCTGCCGTCGTGTCAAAGATCAGACCGGCCGGTGCGGTCCCGAGGTCGATGACCAGTTGCGTCGGGCCGAGGGCGCAGGCGCCCTCATAGGACAGGGTGAACCGGTCCTTGGGCGCGCCATCGCGGAACTGAACGGTGACGCCCGCCGTTGCGGGCAGGGCGAGTGTGGTGGCGAGGCTGAGGGCGATCAGGCGCATGTGCGAGGGTCCTTTGTTTGATCCCGGACCACTTAGCGGCGCCCCGACCGCAGGCAAGGTCAACCGTCGCCGATCTTGTCCTGCGTTTGCGTGTCAAAGTCGGACGCGTCATGACGGTTGTGCAATTGCAACTCGGGCTCGCCAAAGGCGCGGTTGACCATGCGCCCGCGCAAGGTCGCTGGACGCGCGTCGATCTTTTCGGCCCAGGCCACCACGTTCCTGTAACTTTCGACGTCCAGAAACTCGGCTGCGGAATAGAGCCGCCCAAGACACAATTGTCCGTACCACGGCCAGATCGCCATATCCGCGATGGAATAGTCATCGCCTGCGATGAACGGCTTGTCGGCCAGTTCCCGGTCGAGCACGTCAAGCTGGCGCTTGCTCTCCATCGCGTAGCGGTTGATTGGGTATTCGTATTTCTCGGGCGCATAGGCGTAGAAGTGGCCAAAGCCGCCGCCGAGGAAGGGCGCAGAGCCCATCTGCCACATGAGCCAGTTCAGGGTTTCTGTGCGCGCGGGGCCCGCCGCAGGCAGGAAATGCCCGAACTTTTCGGCCAGATGGTTGAGGATCGAGCCGCTTTCGAATACCCGCACCGGTGTGTCGCCGGACCGGTCAACGAGGGCCGGGATCTTGGAATTGGGGTTCGCCTCGACAAAGCCCGACCCGAATTGATCGCCTTCGCCAATGTCGATGAGCCATGCGTCGTATTCGGCGCCGGTTTCGCCTGCCGCCAGCAGCTCTTCGAACATCATGGTGACCTTGACCCCGTTGGGTGTCGCCAGTGAGTACAGCTGAAACGGGTGCTTGCCGACCGGCAGGTCGTGATCCTTGGTGGGCCCGGCGATGGGGCGATTGATCGACGCGAAGCGGCCGCCGCTTTCAGCGTCCCATGTCCATTTGGCGGGCGGGGTGTAGGTCGGGTCGCTCATGTGTTGCGCCTTTTGCTGGTGCTGTTGCGGCACAAGGTAAGCGCGGCCCCGCCGCCTGCAAGCGCCGAGTGCGTGTGCATCTGCGCACGTGTGCTCAATCGGGTAGAACGGTGTGCACCAGCGGATGCGGAAAGCTGCGCTGCGTGGTCACCGCATAGAACGTGTCGTGAATGTTCAGATCGAATGGTGCCGTGACAAGCTGGCCCGATGCGATCTCGTCGGTCAGCACGATATCGGGCGCGAGGGCAAGGCCGACGCCCTCGCGCGCAAGCAGGCGGACCATCGCCATGTCGTCCACATCCGCCACGATCCGTGGCTGTACGCCGAGGCGCGCGGTCAACCGGTTGAACCCGGTGCGCATGGCGCTTTCGGTCGGGACAATCACCGGCTCGTTGGTCAGCAATGTCTTGAGGTCGGGATGCGCCAGCCGCTCCGGTATGCCATGCAGATGCGCCGGGTGTGCGGCCAGCCGGTGCGCGATATAGTCGGACCCGGCCGCGCTGCGTGGCGCTTCGGTGGTGAGCACAACGTCAAGCGCCAGATCCGACAGCGCCTTGAGCAATTGCGCGCTGCCGCCGGACGTGAGCACGATGTCGAGATCGGGATGCGTGAGCGCCGGACGCAGAAAACGGAGCTGAAAGTTGCGCGACAGGGTCGACAGCGCCCCGACCCGCAACGGCGGCATTGCGTCGCCGCTGCGTTGCAGGATCGCCATGAGTTCTTCGCCCGTGCCGAAAATCCGGTCCGCGTGGTCGAGCGCGATGCGGCCAACCTCGGTCAGTTCCAGCCGACGGCCCACCCGGTTGAACAGGGCATGGCCAAGCCGCGCCTCCAGCGCCTTGATCTGGATGGACAGGGCCGATTGAGACAGGTTCAGCGTCTCGGCGGCGCGGGTCAGATTGCCCTGACGGGCCACGGCGCGGAAATAGCGCAGATGGTGGTAGTTCAGCGTGTCCATACATTGAGAATATAGAACGATTCTGCGCAATACTTATATTTTTTAATTACGCAGGGCTCCGTTATCTGTCCCCGGAACGCAATCAAGGGGCGCAGTCATGGACATTCTTGCCGACATCGTAACGACCGTTGTGACGCAGATGCAAAAGCCGACGCTGGCTTTTTTGATCGGTGGCATGATGCTCGCCGCCCTTGGCAGCAAGTTTGAAATACCCGAACCGGTGTACAAATTTGTCGTGATCCTGCTTTTGCTGAAGGTCGGGATCGGTGCGGGTATCTCCGTGCGCGAGGCGGATTTTGCGTCTTTGGTCGTGCCCGCACTGCTCGCGGCAGGTGTAGGGATCGCCATTGTCGGTTTGGGTCGTGTCACACTGGCCCGGTGGCGCGGCGTCTCCGAGACAGATGGCCTCGCAACCGTGGGGCTGTTCGGCGCGGTATCTGCGTCCACGCTCGCGGCAGGCATGGCTGTGCTCGATGATGAGGGCATCGCCTATGAAGGGTTTATCGGCGCGCTTTACCCGTTCATGGATGTGGCCGCGCTGGTCACGGCGATTGTGCTGGCACGGCTGGCCGCCGCGCGCAAAGCCGCAACCGTTCAGGGGGGCACGATGACCATGGGCGGTGGCGCAAGCGGTCCGGTGGTGGAACAGGGTCTGATCAAGGGCATCCTAGTGGACACGGTGCGGTCCCCCGCGATCTCGGCCCTGTTGCTGGGGCTTGCCCTTGGCCTCTTTGCCCGGCCCGACACGGTTTACGCCAGTTTCTACGAACCGCTCTTTCGGGGCCTGCTGTCCATCCTGATGCTCATCATGGGGATGGAGGCGTGGTCGCGGCTGTCGGAACTGAAAGGTGTTGCACATGCCTATCTGATCTACGGACTGACGGCGCCGCTGGTGCATGGCGCGCTTGGCTTTGGGGCAGGTCTGATTGCGCATGAACTGACCGGTTTCTCGGCTGGTGGTGTGGTGTTGCTGGCGATCATGGCGGCGTCAAGCTCCGACATCTCCGGCCCGCCCACGATGCGCGCCGCCCTGCCCGAAGCGAACGCCTCGGCCTATGTGGGCACCTCGACCGGGCTCGGGACACCTGTCGCGATCCTCAGCATTCCGCTGTTCATGGCGCTTGCCGACCAGTTCATCGGGTTCTGACCGTCCGCAGGACCGCCCGCCCATGTGTGGTTTCGCGGTGACTTTGGCCGCTGGTCGAAAAACGTGTCCGGACTGGCCCTATGCGCAGCGGAAAACCGCCGTTAGTCTCTGGAAACAGGGAGTAATGATGGAAGCTACAGGACTGACGCTCGAAATGATGGTGGTGCTCGGGCTGCTGGCCTTCACCGTGTTTCTGTTCGTTTCCGAGATTATTCGCATCGATCTTGCTGCCATTCTGGTCATGGTGATGCTTGGCGGGCTCAGCACGTTGCCCGGGTTGGAGAACCTGTCCAACCGCGCCGAACTCTTTGCCGGGTTTTCATCGAACGCGGTTGTCTCGATCATCGCCGTCATGATCATAGGCGCCGGTCTGGACAAAACGGGCCTCATGTCAAAGGTCGCGACGCTGATCCTGAAACGCGGGGGCACGACCGAGGCGCGGATCATACCCATCGTGTCGGGCACCGTCGGTGTGATCAGTTCGTTTATGCAGAATGTCGGTGCGGCGGCACTGTTTCTGCCGGTGATCAGCCGTATTTCCGCGCGCACCGAAATCCCGATGAGCCGCCTCGCCATGCCCATGGGGTTCTGCGCCATTCTGGGCGGCACAATCACCATGGTCGGATCGTCGCCACTGATCCTGCTCAACGATCTGCTGATCTCGGCGAACCGCACGCTGTCGGATGATCAGCAGATGGAGCCTTTCGGCCTGTTTTCCGTGACGCCCATCGGTGTGATGCTGGTCCTGACGGGGGTGCTGTATTTCGTGTTGCTCGGGCGCTGGATCCTGCCGGGCCAGCGCGGGCGGGGCGAAGACGGGGGCGCTGCGCGGTCGATGCAGGCCTATATCGAAAACACCTACGGGCTGCGCGCGGACATGTTCGAGGTGCGCGTGCCAGAAGGGTCGATCCTGATCGGTCAGACGCTGGCCGACATCATGGTCGCGCACCACATCTATATCCTTGGCACATCCTACAAGGGTCACAAGGTCATCGCGCCCATGGCCGACACCAGGATCGAAGCGCCTGCACGCCTCGCTGTCCTGGGATTGCGGCGCGTGTTGCAGGATGAGTTTGCCGAGCCTTACGGTCTGGAAATTCTGCCCGGGCTCGACGTCTTTGCCGATGATTTCGCCGCGACCGAGTCCGGCGTTGCCGAAATCGTCATTCCGCCCGGTTCGACGGTCATTGGCCAATCGCCGATTGACTTGCGCCTGCGCCAGACCCACGGCCTGTCCATTCTGGCGATACACCGGGGCGAAGAGACGTTGAGCCATGTCGAAACCGATGATCACGTCGCCACCCACATTGGTGAAGTAAAGCTCGTGGCGGGCGACACGCTGGTTGTCCACGTGCAGTGGGAACGCCTGACCCGGCTGAAATCCGATCAGGACTTTGTGGTCGTGACGTCCGATTTCCCGCAGGAGGAATTGCGCCCGCACAAGGTGAACTGGGCGTTGGGGTTCTTTCTGATGACGCTGGGCCTGATCCTGTTCACCGATCTGCTGTTGTCGCTTGCGCTGTTGGCGGGCGCGGTGGGCATGATCCTGTCACGTGTTTTGTCGATCGACGAGGCCTATGATGCGGTCAGCTGGAGTACGGTCTTTCTGCTGGCATCGCTCATCCCGCTTGGGATTGCTGTGCAGAACACCGGCACCGCCGCCTGGATCGCCGAACAGATCCTGTCCCTGCTTGATGGCTGGCCGCTCTGGTCGCTGCAAGCCGGACTGGCGATCCTGGCCACGATCTTTACGCTCGTGATGTCGAATGTGGGCGCAACGGTGCTGCTTGTGCCGCTGGCTATTTCGATTGCGATTTCAGCCGGTGGAAATCCCGCCGTCTTTGCGTTGACGGTCGCGATTTCGACGTCGAACTCGTTCCTGATCCCGACGCATCAGGTCAACGCCCTGATCATGGGGCCGGCAGGCTACAGAGTTGTCGATTTTGTCCGGTCGGGCGGGATCATGACCGTTCTGTTTCTGGTCGTGTCCATGATTGGTCTGACTGTTTTCATCTAGCAACTGTATTTCTCAGAGTGTCTGAGAAGACCAGTTTTGTCCTGATTT
>CAZRUV010000015.1:0-43401 GCA_964603315.1 uncultured Rhodobacterales bacterium | reverse complement strand
CACGGGCACTGACACCGCCTCGGTCCCTCGGAAATGCCACTCCGTCCGATAGTCCGGCAAGGTCAGGCGCAGCACGTCGTGATCGGTCAGCGCTTCCGGTCGCGTGATGGCACCTTGCGCCGACAGATAGTCGGGCGACGCGACCACCCGATAGCGGGTTGTCCGCAATCGCGTGCTGATCAGATCGCCTTTTGGCGCAGGTGCCAGCCGAATGGCCAGATCCACCTGTCCCGCAACCATATCCACGTTCTGGTCGCTGAGAATCAGCTCCAGCACGATCCCCGGTAAATCCCGGCGCAGGCTTTCGATCACCGGCACCAGCACATCATGGCCAAAGGCCACCGATGCGGTCAGCCGGACGCAACCGTGCGGGGCCGTCCCGATCTCGGCAGCCGCATCGCGCGCCAGATCCAGATCATCCAGCAGGGGCCCCAGCCGTTGCAGGTAAACCGCGCCGGCTTCGGTCAGCCGCAACTGCCGTGTCGACCGTTGAAAAAATCGCAAGCCCAGTTGCGCTTCGACCCCGGCAACCGTCCGACTGACCGACGATGGATCAACACCCGTCACCCGCGCCACCGCAGCAAAGCTGCGATGCTCCGACACCAACTGCACTGTTCTGAGCGCTGCAATATCCATTCGTGCATATCCTGCACGATATCTATTCAAGATGAAGTATTTTTTGCGATATACGCACGCTTTACCTCTGTGCCCTACACCAAACGGAGCATTGTCATGTATCGCACCCTCCCACTCGCTGCCCTGTTGATGGCCGCCACCCAGACCCAGGCTGCACCCACAGAATGGACCCTCGATCTGGGTCACGCCCATATCGGCTGGGAGATCGACCATATGGGGCTCAGCCGCACCGTCGGCCGCTTCAATGCGTTTGACGGCACATTCCTCATCGACGAAGAGGACCCTGCGGCATCCAAAATCACCTTCACCATCGACACCGCCAGCATCGACAGCAACCACGGGCCACGCGACGAACACCTGCGGAGCGCTGACTATCTGGATGCGGCGAACAATCCACAGATCACCTTTACGTCGACCGGGATCCAGATGCTCACGCCCACGTCCGGCAAACTGCACGGCGATCTGACCTTGCGCGGCACCACAGCCCCCGTCACGCTCGACTTCCGGATGATCCGCGACCGGAGCTATCCCGATTTCATCCCGAACTACGATGAGGTCCGTGTCGTGGGCTTCGAGGCGACCGGCGAAATCCTGCGTCTTGCTCACGGCATGGATTTCATCGCCTTTCTGGACAGCCCGACCGGCCTCAGCGTCGATGTGGATTTGCACTTTGACCTCGTGCAATGCACAAACGCGTCCGAGACGAACATTCCATGCAACTGGGGGCGCTGAGATGGAGCATCTGAACGGTAAGACTGTGGTGATCACGGGTGCAAGCAAGGGCATTGGCGCCGCCACGGCCCGCGTTCTGGCAGGGCACGGGGCACGCGTCGTTCTCGCCGCCCGCTCCGGCGACGCGCTGGCCGAATTGGCTGCGGAAACCGGCGGCATCGCCGTGCCCTGCGATGTGTCCGACTATGTGCAGGTCGAAACGCTCATGGAAACGGCAGGCAGCATCGACGCCCTCATCAACAACGCGGGCCTCATCGACCCGATTGCGCGGCTCGAAGACAGCGACCCACAGGCCTGGGGCACAGTGGTCGACGTGAATGTCAAAGGTGTCTATCACGGCTTGCGCGCCGCCTTGCCGCGTATGGCAGCGCAGGGCTCAGGCACGATCATCAACATCTCGTCCGGTGCGGCCACCGGCGCACTCGAAGGCTGGAGCCACTATTGCGCGACCAAAGCCGCCGTACTGTCCCTGACAAAGGTCGCCCACAAGGAAATGCACGAAAAGGGTGTCCGCGTGATGGGTCTTTCGCCGGGCACGGTCGCCACCGACATGCAACGCGAGATCAAGGCATCGGGCATCAACCCCGTCAGCCAACTCGACTGGGACAAACACATCCCGCCCGAATGGGTCGGCCAAGCCATCGGCATGCTCATCGGACCTGTGGGCGACGCCTATTGCGGCACCGATTTCACCCTCAAGACAAACGAAGAGCGCAGTCTGGTCGGATTGCCGCCGCTCTGATCGGGCAAGCACCTTTCAGGCGATCCGGAAAAACCCACACCACCCGGGATACCTGTCGCCAACGCGCCCAAACGGCGCCGACCGGAATAATGTCGTCGCGCAGCGTCCTTCAGATCATGGGGCGCCACGCATCTCGTCAGACAAAGGGCAGGTAATAGTCGCGCACCTCGTCGACCGACCTGTCCTTCAACCGCTTCCACTCATCCTGTTTGAGAAAGATCAACGCGTCGCAAATCCCTGCGCCAACGGCCGTCCGCAAAGCCTTGTCCGCATCCAGAGCATCCAGCGCCCTGTCCAAGGCCGACGGCACGTGCCGCGTGGCCCGTACGTTCTCCAACCCGTCCAGGTCTTCGGCGGCTGCCAGTGCATAGCCTTCGGTCACCCCCAAAAGCGCCGCCTGCAAAACGGCCGTGACCGCCAGATAGGGGTTCGCCGCGCAATCCGCCATGCGATGCTCCAGCCGCGCCGAGCGCGGTGAGGTGACGCTGGACCGGGTCGTCACCAGCCGGTGATCATCCGCCCAGTTCGCCCAATACCCCGCCATGGAGGCCGGCCCCAGCCGATCATAACTGTTGACCGTCGTCGCCAGCAGGCCCGCCAATCCCTCATGGTGCTGAAGCAACCCGGCCATGGCGCCTTTGGCCACGTCCGACAACACGCCGTCAGGCGCAATCACGTTGGCCCCCTGCCCGTCCTCGAAGCTGAAATTCACGTGCAGGCCCGACCCGCCCCGATCCGGAACGGGTTTGGGCAGGAAGGTCAGCAGCAACCCCATGCCCGCCGCCACCTCGCGCGCCATTGTCTTGAACAGAAACGCATTGTCACATGCGCTCAGCGCGTCCCCAAATCGCAATGTCAATTCAAACTGACCGTTGTCGTACTCGCCATTCATGGATTCGACAGGCAACTCAGCGGCTTCCGCCGTGCGCCAGATCGCGTCCATCAACCCCGCCGGATCATTCTGGGGCCCCGTGCCGTAGACAAACGCACCCGGCGTGTCATAGGGCCGCCACACACCGTCAGCGTCCTGCTGAAACACATATGCCTCCAGTTCGAGGCCCACTTTCGGCGTCAGTCCGCGCGCCTGCCAGGCCGTGACAGTGGCCTGCAAACGCCCGCGCGCGCAAAGCGGAAACACTTCCCCGTCGGCATGCAACGTGCCCAATGCGATCTCCGTGCCGCTCTGCCAGTCCGGCCTGCGCGCACCATCCAGCACCAGATCCATATCCGGAATGCCATCAAACACGCCAGCTCCCGGCACCGGGATCAGGTCCCGGTCGAATGTCGTACCGAATACACCACGGGCAAAACCGATCTTGCCGCCGGCGGCCACATCCGCAGGAACGTATTTGCCCCGTGGCAGGTTCAGAAGATCACAGAAAAGGACACGCGTGCGGGTTGTCATGGCACTCACTTCAGCTTGGGGCGCAGGGTCAGGGCTTTGACCCCGCAGATGAAATTGGAACGGGTCCAGGTGGGCGGTGATGTGGCCTCAAGACCCGCAAGCCGCGCCGACAGCGCCTGCAACACGGCCGTCACCTCCAGCTTGGCCAGCCACATGCCCAGACACACATGCGGCCCGCCCTGACCAAAGGCCATATGGCGATTGGGGCTGCGGTCCAAGAGGACGTCGTCCGGTGCGTCGAACGCATCAGCATCCCGGTTGCCGGACACAAACCACATGAGCACCTTGTCGCCTTCGCGAATGGTATGGCCGTGCATCTCGATGTCGCGGGTTGCCGTGCGGCGAAAATGCAGCGTGGGTGAGGCGAGCCGGATGATCTCGTCCGCCGCCGTCCCCCAGACCTTTCCCGAGGCAAGCACATCCAGCAGACGATTGTCCTGCGCGATCAGCCACAATGCCATCGCAATCGAATAGCGCGTCGTGTCGTTCCCGGCGGCCACCAGCAGGCAAAAGAAGTTCTTGAAGTCCTGCCCTGCGATCCGTCCCTCGGGGCTGTTCAGGACGCGCGCCAAAATGCCATCCGGGTCCACGGTGCGCGCACCGTTCAGGATTTCGTCCGCATAGTCATAGAGTTCCACCCCCGCAGGCGATCGGAAGGGCATCATCCGGTAGGCATCAGTATTCACCTTATCGAGGACTGTATCGGTAAAGTCCGGGTCCGTGTTGCCGATCAGCGCGTCACCGCGCTCGACCAACCAGTCCAGATCATCGTCCGGCACGCCCAGAATGCGACCCAGCATGAGCATCGGCAGCCGCTTGGCGATATGGTCGACACCGTCAAACTCGGTGTGATCCAGCGCACTGCTGACAATGTCGCGCGCCAGGTCCTGAATCAGCGGTTCGAACCGCGCGACAACGGGTTTTGCAAAGGCCGGATTCACCGTGCGACGGGTCGCCGAATGCTCGGGCGGGTCCGTCTCCTGAAAGGTGCGCCGGGCCATGTATTCTTCGTGGCTCTGATCCTCGATGCGGATGCCTTGTGCGCTGGAAAAGGCTTCGGGATCACGTTGCGCGGCCATGATGTCGGCGTAGCGCGTCAGGGACCAGAACCCCTTGTCACCACCATATGGGTCCGTCCAGTGCAGCGGCGCATCCGCCCGCATCCGCGCAAAGGTCTCGTGCGGGACTCCGTCCACAAAGCTGTCATGATTAGCGAGGTTCTTCATGGTGTACCTCCGAAAAACCGCGTGGCCCATTCGGCAAACACAGCGCCCTGGGCAGTGCGGCCCAGCGTCGCTTCGGCCTGCGCCACTTCCTCAGCGCTGAGATGTGGCCGCGTTGCGTCCAGCACGCAGCGCATGAACGGATCGGTGAACTCGGGATGGGCCTGCGTCGTAAAGATATGATTTTCCTTGGCAAAACCGGCCAACGCGCAAGCCTCTGAACGCGCATAGGGCACACACCCTTCCGGCATTTGCATGACGGCATCATGGTGAAACTGATAAAGGTCCAGCGATCCCACCTCTGGCGTCATCCAGGGCAATCGCGCCTCGATTTTCAGGCGGTCAATTCCAACGTTCCAATCCTGCCGACTCACCTGACCGCCCAGAGCGACCGCAATGGCCTGATGGCCAAAGCACGCCCCCAACAGTGGCTTTCGCGCCGCATCACAGGCCCGGATGAAATCATAAAGCGCAGGCAGAAACGGCAGATCGTCCAACACACTCAAGGGCGAGCCGGTGATCAGGTAGGCGTCCTGTTCGTGCACATCCCGCGGCACCTCGCCGCCAATGGTCATATAGACGCGGTACTGGAAGCGCTGCTCTTGCACATCAAAGAGGTCGCGAAAGCGGTGGCTGTCATCCGGGAATGCGTCACCGACCTCGACCGACCGGTCGTGGTTCACCTGCAACAGACCCAGCTTCAAACGTGCCATATGCGCCCCTGATTGGGGGAGCGCGAACGCATCCCCCACGTGGTCCGGTTCAGCGGCCGAGGATCTCGTTGATCTCAGCCGACTTGGCGCGGTCCGCTTCGATGCGGGCTTTCGCCTCTTCCTGACCCTGCCAATAGACAGCCGCACCCGTTTCAGCCATCAGCTGCTGTGCCGCCTCCGATGCCATGGTCTTTTCAGCCACGGCTGCGATGGTGTCGATCACCTCTTGCGGCGTGCCTTTGGTCACAAAAAGTCCATTCCAAAGCTCGACATCGTTGACCCCGGATTGGGCGGAAATGGTTTCGACCCCGTCCAGCTTGCCGATCGGATCTGCGCCGATATTGCCCAGAATGTTGATCTCGCCCAGACAAGGTTCGATCAGTGCAAGCGTTGTGTTGATGACATCGGCATCGCCCGAAGACAGCGTGTTGCAATCCAGCAGGTCAAACGCGCTGTCATCCGCAAACTCGAACCCCATCTTCGACGCCGCCGCCATCGACACCGCCGTCGGTGTCAGGCCCGCGCCGAAGTGACCCAGAACAACGTCGTTTTCCTTGGCGTAATCCGCCAGTTCCGCCATGTTGGAATATGGCGCGTCTCCGCTTGCAGCCAGCACGAACGGATAGGTCAGAAAGATACCGATCGGAGTAAAGCTGTCCTCTTCGATGCCGATGCCGATCTTGGGGCCCACGACCGGAACACCAATCACGAACGACCCGATGACCGATCCGTCATTGGGCGCTTCAAGCACCTCAAGTGCACCCGGAAACGGGCCGTCACCGCCGCCGGGGCGGTTCACAACGGTGGCCGGTTGACCCGTCGCCTCGGCCATATCCGCCGCGATCATGCGCGTCAGAATGTCCTCAAAGTCACCCGGAGGCCACGGCACGATGAACTGCACGGGTCCCGTCGGATATTCAGCCAGTGCAGGACCGGCCAGCGCGGCCAGGGCAAAGGCCGTCGAAGTCAAAAGCTTTTTCATTTTCATCTCCCTGATGGTTTTTTGCTTTTGGGTGTTAATGTTCGAACCTGCGCTGGCGCAGGCTTGTGACGCAAGTGAAGGCAAGAACGCAGAGGATCACAACAAAAAGTGTGCCCGACACAGGTCGGTTCACGAGGTCAAAGACGGTTTTGATCTGGCTTGATCCGGCGGTCAGCTTGTCGATCATGATCGACCCCAGAACGAGGCCCAGCACGACGGGCACCAGCGGCCAGTCAAGCCGACGCAGGACAAATCCCAGAAAGCCAAAGCCTGCCGCAAACATGCAATCGGTGAACGAATTGCGGATCGAAAACACCCCGACAAAGGCGAGGATCAGGATGAACGCGCCCAGCAGGCGGTTCGGCACGTAAATGATCCGCGCGATCCAACGGGTCGAAACCAGCAGCGTGATCACGACAAGCACGTTGATGATCAACAGCGCAATGAAGAGGGAAAACAGAAAATCCGCGTTGTTCTCGAAAATGTCCGGCCCCGGTTTGATGCCCGCATCAAAGAACACCACCATCATCATGGCGGTGAGCGCCTCACCCGGCACACCAAGGGCCAGCAGCGGCACCATCGCCGCGGCAGGCACCGCATTGTTGCTGGCTTCGGACGCGATCAGGCCATCGGGTGCACCCCGTCCGAACTTGCCTGGCTCCTTGGACAATGCACGTGCGGTCGAATAGCTGAAGAACTGGGCGACAAACTCGCCCACACCCGGAATGATCCCCATGATCGTGCCGTAGCCCGCGCTGATCGTGACAACGAGCGGGTGCGTTTTCAACTCGCCGAACCCACGCAAGAGCCCCCCGCGCAACCGTGCCTCGGGTGGGTCGGCGTCCTTGCCCGTCAGCAGGAAAAGGGCCTGCGAGATCGCGAAAATACCGACGATGACAACGATCATATTGAACCCGGCATAGAGGTAGTCGATGCCGAACGTGTACCGGTCGATTTGCTTGAGCGACTGCCGCCCGATCATTGCGATCAGCATGCCCAGTGCAAAGAGCAGTGCCGCGATCCCCATGTTCCGGCGATGCGCCGCGATCAGCAGCACAGCGCCCAGGACAGCCGCCATGAAGATGTCGCGCTGGCCAAAAAGCGCGCCGAGATCCCGCAGGTATGGACCAAAAAGCATCAGCGCCGACAGGCCCAGCAGGATCGAAAAGCACCCCCCGAAGAAGGACGCGGAATAGGCCAGCGCCAGCCCGCGCGCGGCCTCTCCGCGCCGGGTCATCGCATGGCCGTCATAGGTCGTGAGCGCATTGACGGGGGTGCCGGGCGTGTTGATCAGGATCGCCGGGATCGCCCCGCCATACATGGATGAGCCATAGACCCCGAGCAGCAGAACAAGGCTGACGAGATCATCAAGAAACACCGTGGCCGGCAACAGGATCGCGATGGCGATCGCGGGACCGATGCCGGGAACAGCGCCGATGGCGAGCCCGCCGACAGACCCGATCAGGACGGCAACGAGGACGGGCCACGAGGCGAGGTTGTCGATGCCTTGCCACAGCGCCTCCATTTCAGAACCACACTTTCATGAAGGTGGCCGCGGTCTGTGGCAGCTGGTCATAAAGCCAGATATTCACCGGTGTTCTGATTTGCAGCCCGGTGCGGAACACCAGCACGATGGCGAAACTGGTAGCAAGACATATGCCCATCCACCGCCCGCCGCGATAGCCCAGCCGCCACGGCAAAGCGGTGCCCAGAAGCAGTGTCGAGACCAGATACCCTAGCACCGGCACCAGCATCGTGTAGGCGACGAACCACCCGACAAACTCCAGCGCCCGCGCCCATTGGGTCAGTTCATGCGCGACAGCGTTCGGCTGGCGAAACCGCGCGCGCCAGCGGTGCGCACGCACGGAGCCATAGAGATTCCACAGCGCGGCAGGCACCAGCACGGCAAGGCACGCGAGCGGCGCAATCCAGCTTTGCTTGAGAATGCGCCCCAACCGCGCGGGTCGATCCTCGGGCGATGTGATCCCGAACTGGTCCATCCAGTAGCGCGCCATGTTCGCGGGCAATTTGCGATCTTCCCACCCCGTCTGCGTGAAGAAGAACACAAGGAAAAACAGGGCAACGGCGACCATCACCAGCGAAAAGATCAGATCTCCGCGACCGCGTCGAAAACCAGTGACATCGTGAATGTTGATCTTTGCATCCGCCGGGCAGTCACTGTTGAAGGCGCGCGTTGACATGGCGGAGCGTAGAGGCCGCCCGGTAACCGCGCTTCTGAGCGCGGCAGAGGTTGCATCGCTTTTCAAGCGGCCCCGGCCATGGCCTGCAGGCCGGTTTCCGTGGCCGACAGGATCTCTTGCACATGATGCGCGTCAACGATCAACGGCGGGGAGAAGATCGCGTTGTTGCCGGACACCCGGATCATCACCCCCGCCTCGTAGGCCGCCTTCTGGAACACCAGCGGCAGGGACTTGGCCACCGGCGTCTTGGCTTTGCGATCACTCACGAATTCAATGGCACACATCAGGCCTTCTCCGCGCACGTCGCCGATCATCTCGTAGCGCTCCGCCAAGGCCTCCAGCCCGCCCTTCAATTCTGCACCGCGCAGGGCCGCATTTTCCCAAGGGCGCGTGCGCATCGTCTCTTCGAGCGCGGCAACCGCGGCAGCCGCCCCGACCGGGTGCCCGGAATAGGTATACCCCTGATCGACCGACCCGGCGCCCGTCTCGTCATCCTCGAAAACGGCCGCCACCCGGTCCGAGATCATCACGGCGCCAAACGGAAAGTAGCCGTTGGTGATCGCCTTGGCCGTGCACATCAGATCCGGCTGCACATTCCAGTGGCGCGCGCCCGACTCGTCCCCCGTGCGGCCAAAGGCTGTGATCACCTCATCCGCGATCAGCAGCACGCCGTGCTTGTCACAGATATCGCGCACCATCGGCATGAAGGAGGGATGTGGCGGGATCACCCCGCCCGCGCCCTGCACCGGCTCCATCACAAAGGCCGCGACTGTGTTGGCGCCCTGAAAGGCGATCTCGCGTTCCAGCATTCCGGCACTCAGCCGCGCCAGCTCTGCGGCGTCGGTTGCGCCAAAGGGGTTGCGATAGAGATACGGGCCCGGAATGTGGTAACAGCCGGGCATCAGCGGTTCATACGTGTTGCGGAACTTCGCGTTGCCGTTGACGGATGCGCCGCCGAAATGTGTCCCGTGATAGCCCTTGTCCAGACTTATGAACTTGGTCCGCGCGCCTTCACCCCGGATGCGGTGATACTGCCGTGCGAGCTTGAGGGCGATTTCGATACTGTCCGACCCGCCAGAGGTGAAAAAGCTGCGCGCCATCCCGTCGGGTCCGAAAAACTCGGCCAGCAAATAGGCAAGCTCAATGGCCTTGTCGTTCGACGTGCCGCGAAACGTCGAGTAGTAGGGCAAGGCGTCAAGCTGTGCGGCAATGGCGTCTTTGACCGGCTGACAGGAATACCCAAGGTTCACGTTCCAAAGGCCACCCACGGCATCAATGCTGCGGTGACCGTCCACATCCGTGATAAACACGCCTTCACCACCCGTCAGGATGGTCGGCGGGTTTGCCATGCTGTCAGCAGGATGCGCCATCGGGTGCCAGAACTGGCGGGCGTTGTTCTCTTTCAGGAAGTTGCTGTCCTTCATGATGCTACCCTTTCAGCTTCCGGGGTCCAGATCGCCTGCACATCGGGCGGCACGGCGCCGCCCATCGCCTCGGTGATGTCGCGCCCGCGAGACATCAGCAGCGTGGCAAGCTCAGCCTCACGCTGCGCCCCGCCCCGCGTTGTCGGATAAGCGATGGAGCAGGTGGCAAAGGCGCGCGCGCTCGCGTCGAAAATCGGGATCGCGACCGACGACACGCCGATCCGCAACGTGTCGCGATTGTTCGCAAAGCCACGCCCGGCGATTTGCGCAAGCTCCGCCGCGATTGCGTGCCGGTCGGGGGCACGTGCGCCCCTTTGCACCGTACGCGGATCCGCCAGCGCCATGTCCAACAGACCGGACGTCGAAAATGCGAGATAGGCCTTGCCGGACGCTGTCGCAAACAAGGGTGGCAATCCATAGGCATCGAAACTCACCCGCACCGGATGGTCGTGATGCTCCGCATGATAGACATCCACGAGGTCAAAGCCCTGCAAGCGGCTGATATGGACCAATTCGCCCGCAGCCCGGCTCAGCGCGTCGATCACAGAGCGCACCATATCCACCTCCGGCACGGTGCGCGCCCGCATGCCCGCAAGCCGGGTGATGGCCGACCCAAGGCGGTAGGCGCGGGTTTGCGTATCCTGCTCCAGAAATCCGGCCTCCTCCAGCGACGTCAAATGGCGGTGCACCGTGGCCTTGTCCCGCCCGGTGAGCCGCTGCACATCCGTCAGCCCCAATCGAGGGCGGGCTTCGCTGAAGAGGCTCAGCAGACCAAGCGCTTTGGAGATTGTCGACATGAAATCAGCTTGACGCAGTAAATTCACCCTTGCAATATATTTTTGCGTCTACTGGTTCATTATTTGAACCAACCGAGAGGAAGGCCCGCAATGACCGCGCTTCATGACAACATCGCCAAGCTGGCACCTCACCTCGCCCAAGTCACCGAAACGGGCATCCTCAATCACATCGACGGGCAGGCGCAGCCTGCCGCATCCGGCACGTGGTTCGACACGACCTCCCCAGTTGACGACAGCCTCATCGCCCGCGTCGCGCGTAGCGACGCGTCGGATATCGACATGGCAGCCCGCGCCGCAAAAGTGGCATTTCCTGCGTGGCGCGACATGGCCGCGACCGAACGCAAGCGCATCCTGCACGCTATCGCCGACGGGATCGAAGCGCGCGCCGAAGAGATCGCACTCTGCGAATGCTGGGACACCGGACAGGCACTGCGCTTCATGTCCAAAGCGGCGCTGCGCGGGGCGGCCAACTTTCGCTTCTTTGCCGATCGCGCCCCGTCCGCGCGCGACGGTCAGGCCTTGCCATCCCCGACGCTGATGAACCTGACAACCCGTGTGCCCATTGGACCCGTGGGCGTGATCACCCCGTGGAACACGCCGTTCATGCTGAGCACATGGAAAATCGCACCCGCCCTGGCCGCGGGCTGCACGGTCGTCCACAAACCGGCAGAGTTCAGCCCCTGGACAGCGCGTCTCCTGATGGACATCGCCGAAGAGGCCGGACTGCCCCCCGGGGTCTGGAACCTTGTGAACGGGTTTGGCGAGGATGCCGGTCGCGCCCTCACCGAACATCCCGACATCCGCGCCATCGCCTTTGTGGGCGAATCCAAAACCGGCTCGGCGATCATGGCCCAAGGCGCTGCCACCCTCAAACGCGTGCACTTCGAACTCGGCGGCAAGAACCCGGTCGTGGTGTTTGACGACGCCAATCTCGACGCCGCCCTCGATGCCGCGATCTTCATGATCTACTCGCTGAATGGCGAACGCTGCACATCTTCCTCGCGTCTGCTGATCCAGGACACGATTGCCGACGCGTTCGAAGCGCAAATGGCCCAACGCGCCAAGGCGATCAAGGTTGGCCACCCCCTTGACCCCGCCACGGAAGTGGGTCCGCTCATTCACGAAATCCACCGCCAGAAGGTCGAAGCCAGCTTTGCCACGGCCAAGGCCGAAGGCGTGACCATCGCCGCCGGCGGCACCCGCGTCGGCGACACTGGGCAATTCGTCGCGCCAACCCTCTTCACCCATGCCACAAACGATATGGCCATCGCACAAAACGAAATCTTCGGTCCGGTGCTCACCTCCATCCGTTTTTCAACCGAAGATGAGGCGCTGCACATCGCCAACGACACGGCCTATGGACTCACCGGCTACGTCTGGACATCAGATGTCACCCGCGCGATGCGCTTCACCGACAAGCTCGAGGCAGGCATGATCTGGGTCAATTCCGCCAATGTCCGGCACCTGCCCACGCCCTTTGGCGGAATGAAGGCCAGCGGTATCGGTCGCGACGGCGGCGACTGGTCTTTCGAATTCTACATGGAGCAGAAACACATCGGCATCGCCAACGGCGACCCACAGATCCCACGCCTTGGCGCCTGATGCTTCCTCTTGCCAAAAATATCCCAAGGCGTTTGAGGGACAGCGTCCCTCATTCAAAAACAAATCGCGCGCGGCGCAGCCGCCCAATTTGACAGGAGCCTGTCATGCCCGTTCCACCGCCCGAGCTTTATCCGCCCTTCAACATCGTGCGGCTCAGCCATGTCGAATACCGGGTCACCGATCTGGCCGCCTCCCGCGCCTTCTACGTCGACACGCTTGGCCTTCAGGTCACCCACGAAACCGAAAGCGTACTCTACCTGCGCGCAATGGAAGAACGCGGACATCACTGCATCATCCTGACCCAGAGCGACGCCGCGA
The DNA here is from genome assembly GCA_964603315.1 of uncultured Rhodobacterales bacterium. GTDB lineage: Bacteria > Pseudomonadota > Alphaproteobacteria > Rhodobacterales > Rhodobacteraceae > Tateyamaria. The sequence continues at coordinate 30,626 of CAZRUV010000015.1, read as the reverse complement.
ATGTCGCGCGCCTTGGCTTCAAGCTCTATGACCACCCCGACCTCGAAAAGGCGCAAGCCTGGTTCGAGGCGGAGGGCCGCCCCACTGCCTGGATCACCCGTCCCTTCATGGGCCGCGTTCTGCAGACAACCGATCCCTGGGGCGCGCCACTCGAATTCTACGTGGAAATGGAGCGCGTCGCGCCCCTCACCCAAAAATACGCGCTCTACCGCGGCGTCAAACCCCTGCGGATCGACCACTTCAACCTCTTTTCTCCGGACGTGGACGGCGCGGTGGCGTTCTACAATCAGATGGGGTTCCGCACCACCGAATACACCGAGGACGCCGAGACCGGCAAAACCTGGGCCGCCTGGATGCACCGCAAGGGCGGCGTCCACGACATCGCCTTTACCAACGGCACCGGTCCACGCCTGCACCATTCCGCGTTCTGGGTGCCCACACCGCTCAACATCATCGACCTGCTCGACCTGATGAGCACGACAGGGTACCGCGACAACATCGAACGCGGGCCGGGACGTCACGGCATTTCAAATGCCTTTTTCCTCTATGTGCGTGACCCGGACGGGCACCGGATCGAGATCTACTGTTCCGACTACCAGACCGTCGATCCCGACCACGAACCAATCAAATGGGATCTCAAGGACCCGGCCCGCCAGACCTTGTGGGGCGCCCCCGCCCCGCGCAGTTGGTTCGAGGAAGGCAGCCTGTTTGAGGACGTGCCCACCACCGAAGCCCTTCTCAAGGCCCAGCCGATCGTGGCACCCTGACACGGAATGAAAGGAGCGCGCGCATGAGCTGGGACGATTTCGCACATCATGCCAAGGCCGTGGCCAACTGGGGTGCCGCGTACCGCGAGACGATCCGTGACCGTCCCGTGCGCGCGCAGACCCGACCCGGAGAGATCGCTGCACGTCTCGACACAAGCCCGCCCGAAGACGGCACCGGGCTGGACACCATCATGGCTGACTTCGAACGGGTCGTGATGCCGGGGATCACCCACTGGCAACACCCCCGCTTTTTTGCCTATTTCAGCGCCAATGCCGCCCCCGCTTCGGTCCTTGCGGAGTTCGTGACCGCCATCATCGCGCCGCAATGCATGCTGTGGCAAACCTCACCCGCCGCGACCGAGATGGAAACGCGCGTGCTGGACTGGCTGCGGCAGGGCCTTGGCCTGCCTGAGGGCTACACCGGCGTCATTCAGGACAGCGCGTCCTCCGCCACTCTGGCCGCCGTTCTCACCATGCGCGAGCGCGCGCTCAACTTTCGCGGCAATATCGAGGGGCTGCGTGGCCAGCCACAGCTGCGCATCTATTGCTCCGACCAGGTGCACAGCTCCATCGATCGCGCCATATGGGTCGCGGGCATCGGGCAGGACAATCTGGTCAAGATCCGGACGACGGGCGATTTGCGGCACATGGACCCGCTCGATCTAGAGGCCGCCATCGCCGAGGACAAGCTGGCGGGCCGCCTGCCCGCGGGCATCATCGCGGCAACCGGCGCCACGGGCATGGGGGCCTGCGACGATCTGGAAAGTGTCGCGGCCGTGGCCGAGGAACATGGCCTCTACACCCATCTCGACGCGGCTTGGGCGGGTTCCGCCATGATCTGCCCGGAGTTCCGCACGCTTTGGAGCGGGGCGGAGCGCTTTGACAGCATCGTCTTCAACCCGCACAAATGGCTGGGCGCGCAATTCGACTGTGCTGCCCACTATCTGCGGGACCCGGACGTGCTGCGCCAGACCCTCGCCATCCGGCCCGAATACCTCAAGACACACGGCGCGCAGGACATCATCGACTATTCCGAATGGTCCGTGCCACTGGGCCGACGCTTCCGCGCGCTGAAACTGTGGTTCCTGATGCGCCACTACGGCATGGAGGGGCTGCGCAGCCGTCTGCGCAATCACGTGGCATGGTCTCAGGCGCTGTGCGACAGGCTGCGGGCCGAACCGGACTTCGAGATCGTCACCGAACCCATCCTGTCTCTCTGGACCTTCCGACCGAAGAGCGCCAGCGATGAGGCCACCCAGGCCCTCGTGGACGCGATCAACGATGATGGTCGCATCTACCTGACGCAAGGCATGGTCGATGGCCGCAAGGTGATCCGATTTCAGGCGGGCCAGTTCGATTGCGAAGCGCGCGACTTTGACACCGCCTTTGACACCATCACCGAAATTGCGAGACGCGCATGAAGTTCGCCACTTACGTGACCGGGGGCGCGACCTATTACGGCGCCGTCGCCGAGGACGGCATGATCCCCCTCTCGCCCAATTTCCCGCACTGGCCAACATTGCGGGATGTCATTGCCGCGGATGGGCTGCACGACCTCGCACTGGCAGCCCAAGGCCGGACGCCAACGCACCGGGACGTGACCTATACCATCCCGGTTCCGAACCCCGAAAAGATCATCTGCGTCGGCGTCAACTTTCCCGACCGCAATGCCGAGTACAAGGACGGGCAGGATGCGCCACCGAACATGTCACTGTTCCCCCGCTTCCCGCGCAGCTTCACCGGCGCGGATCACCCCCTGATCCGCCCGCCCGAAAGCGACAAGCTCGACTACGAGGGCGAAATAGCCGTCGTGATCGGAAAGGCCGGCCGCCGCATTCCCGAAGCCGACGCCTACGACCACATCGCCGCCCTCACGCTTTGCAACGAAGGCACGATCCGCGACTGGGTGCGGCACGCCAAGTTCAACGTCACCCAAGGCAAGAACTGGGACCGCTCCGGTGCCATGGGTCCCTGGATCGTGCCCTTCACCGCGCCTGCGCAACTCGACGATGTCCGACTGACCACCCATGTGAACGGTGAATTGCGGCAGGAGGACCGAACCTCGCGGATGCTGTTCCCGATCCGCCGCCAGATCGCCTACATCTCCACCTTCACCACTCTGATGCCCGGCGACATTATCGTGACCGGGACCCCCACCGGTGCAGGTGCGCGTTTTGACCCGCCAAAATTCCTGAAACCGGGCGATGTGATCGAGGTCTCCGCCGAAGGGATCGGCACCTTGCGTAACGAGGTCGCCGATGAGGCCTGAGGACCACGCCAAAGCCGCCGCAACACTGATTCAGGCCGAAGAGGCCCGGTCGCAAACCGATCTTCTCTCCGTCGCCCATCCCGACATCACCATGGACGACGCTTATGCCATCCAGAAACAGGTGGTCGCGGCCAAAGTCACCGCGGGCGATCCGATCATAGGCTGGAAAATCGGTCTCACCAGCCGCGCCATGCAAATGGCATTGAACATCGACATTCCCGACAGCGGGGTTCTGACGCAATCCATGCGGTTCGACACCGGCGCGACCATTCCGGCAGGCCACTTCATCGAACCCCGGATCGAGGCGGAAATCGCCTTTGTCATGAAATCGGACCTGGGCGGCGCAGATGTCAGCCACGCGGACGTCTTGGCCGCCACCGACTATGTCGCCCCCGCGCTCGAAATCCTCGACACACGCATTTTGCGGCGCGACCCGGTTACGGGCCAGTCGCGCAAGGTCTTTGACACCATCGCCGACAACGCCGCGAATGCGGGCATCGTCATGGGCCGGGAACGCCACAAGCCTGAGAACCTCGCCTGGGTCGGCGCCATCGTGTCAGTGGGTGAAACGGTCGAGGAAACCGGCCTCGGCGCGGGTGTCCTCGGTGACCCTGTGGAAAGCGTCGTGTGGCTCGCGCGCCGCATGGCACTTTACGGAGATCGGATCAAGGCCGGTCAGGTGATCCTGTCCGGCAGCTTCATCCGCCCCATCGAATGCCCGCCGGGTACAGAAATCCACGCCGATTTTGGCGATTTCGGGCGCGTCGACCTCTGTTTTGACTAACCCTGCTCGACCTGCGCCATCAACCGCGCGGCCGCCCCACCCAACGCAACCGTGTGGGACACGAACAGGAATGCCGGAATGCGCGCAAACTGGCCGTCAAATCGCTGCTCTGCACGCAAGGGGGCCAGGACCCGTTCACGCCGTTCCGGTGCCAGCAGGAATTGCGCCAGAGACCCGTTGAAGTAGAGACCCGCGCGCGGGAAATAGGCATAGGCCAGTTCGCGCACCATCTGGCCAAATGCATCCGTGCAGGTTTCCAGAGCTTCGCGGGCCCGCGGGTCGTCGGATTTGGCCAGTGCCTCGGCGCTGTCCACATCCACACCGATCACCTTGGCCAGACGCAAGAGCCCCACACCGGAGAACAGGTTTTCGATACTGTCAAAGGCAGACGTGTCGGGGATGTGCCGTTGCAGCACCTCGATGACGCTTTCCGGCAGGCTCGCGTGTCCCTGTTCCGAGATCAAAGCGGCACCGCTCGCAATATGCACAACCGACACGTTGAACCCGGTCCCCAGGCCAATAACGAGCCCCTGCCCGCCTCCGCCAAGAGTGGCCCCGTCGTGCAACGGTTCGACGGCGTCAGCCGTGACCGTCGGCACCGCCTGGCCCAATGCCTCAAGATCATTCATGAGCGTGACCTGGCTGGCGCCGCAATGGGCCGCCACGGCGTCTGCGTCGATCAGCCAGTTGCGGTTGGTCAGGCGCGCCTGCGTGCCGCCCACCGGCCCGGCCACGGCAACGACCATGGGGCCATTGACCCGTGTGACGCCCAGATAATCGCCGACCAGATGTTCGAAACTGTCAAAGTCCGCATTGCGCTTGCGCGCAACACTGTCAGGCAGAACACCCGACGGTCCGACAAAGGCCAGCCGCGTGTTCGTGCCGCCCACATCGGCCACAAAGCCAATCGCCTCTCCGATAGACATGACGCCTCCCCCGGACTGATTTTGCTAAGATTCGCGTTTCCAAAGGGGTTTGGGCGCTGCGCCGGGCCGCGTCAACAGCCCAGACCAAACTAAGCGCGGTTGCCGCCCAGACTGGCCAAAATCCCCCACTTCGGGCACAAGCGCCCCATCACGCAGCAGGAGACAGGCATGACGCGCACCGCCTTGGTCACGGGATCGGCCGGATTTATCGGATATTTCACCGCCCGCGCCCTGATCGATGCCGGTTGGCGGGTTGTTGGGCTGGATGCCATGTCCGACTATTACGAGGTCGCGCTCAAGGAGCGTCGCCGCGCCATGCTGCGCCAGTCGCAGGGCTACAGCGATGTCGAAGGACGCGTTGAAACGCCCGGCCTGCTGCACGACCTCTTCGAGGCGCACCGCTTTGATGCGGTGATCCACCTCGCGGCGCAGGCAGGCGTGCGCTACTCCATTGAGGCACCGCGCAGCTATGTCGAGGCCAACCTTGTCGGTACCTTCGAACTGCTGGAAGCAGCGCGCGCCTTCCCGCCCGCCCATATGCTGCTGGCCTCAACGTCATCGGCCTACGGGGCAAACACCGACATGCCCTACCGCGAAGACATGCGGGCGGATCATCAGATGTCGTTCTATGCCGCCACCAAGAAGGCGACAGAGAATATGGCCCACAGCTATGCTCATCTCTACGATCTGCCCATCACCATGTTCCGGTTCTTCACCGTGTATGGCCCCTGGGGTCGCCCCGACATGGCGCATTTCAAGTTCACGCGCGCCATCCTGAACGATCAGCCCATCGACATCTACAATCACGGGGACATGCGCCGCGACTTTACCTATATCGACGATCTGACCGCCGCGATCCTCGCGCTGATTGATGCCGTTCCCGGCAACACACCTGTCGCGGGCGACAGCCTGTCGCCGGTGGCCCCCCACCGCATCGTCAATATCGGCAACGGCGCACCCGTGCCGCTCATGGATTTCATCGCCGCGATTGAAACCGCCTGCGGGCGCGAAGCCATCAAGACCTATCACGACATGCAACCCGGTGACGTCCCCGCCACATGGGCCGACGCGACCCTGCTCGAGACGTTGACAGGCAAGCGACCCGCCACACCCATTCAGACCGGCATAGACGCCTTTGTCGGCTGGTATCGCGACTATTACCAGGTGTAGCGCACACGGCGCTCGCGCGGGGCGGAACGCCTCTTTTCACCGGGCCACGCGCTGACTATACCCCCGCCATCATCGCAACGGAGCCTGCCCCATGTCCTTTGACCGTTCCATTAAGATTGCGCCGTCGATCCTGGCAGCTGATTTCGCCAATTTCGGCGCGGAATGCGCTGCGGTCGAAGCGCAAGGCGCGGACTGGATCCATGTGGACGTGATGGACGGGCATTTCGTGCCGAACATCACCTTTGGCCCGGCGACCTGCGCCGCGATCCGGCCACATATCAAGGGCGTGATGGATGTTCACCTGATGATCGCGCCGGTTGATCCCTATATCAGCGCCTTTGCCGATGCGGGCGCCGACGTGCTCACCGCACATGTCGAGGCAGGCCCACATATTCACCGCACCCTGCAAGCCATCCGCGCGGCGGGCATGCGCCCGGGCGTGGCGTTGAACCCCGGCACACCGGCAGAGGCGGTGGCCCCCGTGCTGGACCTTGTCGATCTGGTTTGCGTAATGACCGTGAACCCAGGCTTTGGCGGGCAAAGTTTCATCGACATGACGGCCAAGATTTCAGCCTTGCGCGCCATGATCGGCGACCGGCCCGTGCACATCGAAATCGATGGCGGCGTGGACCCCAAGACAGCGCCGCTGGTGGCCAAGGCCGGGGCCGACGTGCTCGTCGCAGGCTCTGCCGTGTTCCGCGGCGGCTCAGTGCAGGACCCAGACCCCTATGGCGAAAACATCCGCGCCATCCGCGCAGCTACGGAAGGCGTCTGGGCGTAGCATGTCCCGATGCGGGGCAGGCCCCGCGATCCGCGCTACGCCAACTGATCGGCAAAGACCTCAAGCAGCTTGTGCTTGAGGATCTTGCCGGTGGGCGCAGCCGGCAGACTGTCAGAGATCACATAGCGCATCGGCCGTTTGTAACCGGCCAGCCGTTCCGCTGCATACGCAGCCAGAATATCCCCGTCCAACCCCGACCCGGCGCGGGGTTGCACAAAGGCAAGCACTTCTTCGTCGCCGCCCGACGCCCGCCCGATAACGGCGGACTGCACGACGTCCGGATGATCCGTCAGCACAGCCTCCACCTCGGGCGGATAGACGTTGAAGCCACCGCGAATGATCAACTCCTTGGATCGTCCCAAAATGTGCAGGTGCCCGGCCTCGTCAAAGCGACCCAGATCACCTGTGCGCAACCAGCCATCGGCATCCAGAACCTCGGCCGTGCGCGCGGGCGCGTCAAAATACCCGCGCATGACATGCGGCCCGCATGTCAGAACCTCCCCCTGTCCGTTGCCGCCGCCGATCACGTCCTCGTCCACCCGGACATCTACGCCGGGCAAGGGCGGACCAACGGACATGTCCGGGTTCCCGATGGCATGGCGCGTCGCCGCGATCCCGGCTGTGCTTTCGGTCATGCCATACCCGTTCTGCACCGCGACACCGTAAAACGCCTCGGCCTCACGCTTCCATGCCGGGTCCAAGGGGGCGGCACCGGACGACACGTAACGCAGACTGTCAGACCCGAGGGCCTGCGCCCCGTTCGCCGTGGCATGGGCCATCAACAGCGCGTGCATCTGCGGTACACCGGAAAACAACGTGACGCCATCGCGCAGCGTGGCGAGCGCCTGGCCCGGGTCAAAGCGGGGCGCGAGCCGCATGAACGCGCCCTTGTGGACCGATGCCACCAGCACCGAGCACAGTCCAAAGACATGGGTCACCGGCAGCACGCCCAGAATGACATCATCGGCCACCATGTCCCGCAACGCCGCCGAGGTCTGCGCCCCGAACCGGACATTGCCGTGGGTCAGCATGACGCCTTTCGGATCGCCTGTTGTCCCGGTCGTATAGAGGATCACGGCAATCTCGCTGACGCAGGGGTCCTTGGCAGGTGCGCGCATGACCCATGGCATCGGCGCGCCTGTCGCGCCCAACCGTTCGGCATGCGCTGCAGCATCTACCGACACGTGCGCGGTGAAAAAGACGAGGGCGGGGTCTGCATGCGCGATGACCCGGTCCACTTCGCACGCTGTCTGGCGGGCGTTGATGGGCACCGCGGTGGCCCCGCACTGCCACGCGGCGAACATCGCGACGACGGTCGCCACGCAGTTTTCCGACAGCACCATCACACGATCGCCGGGCGTCAGATGGGCCCGCATCCAGCGGGCATGGTCCGCAACCGCACGGGCCAGCGCGCCGTAGTCGAGAACGCCCGAAACGGCATCTTCCACCGCGGGTGCGTTGGGCCGGGCGACCGCCTGAGCCTGCAGAAAGTCTTCGACCCGCGCCACGGCTTACCCTGCCGACAGGGCGATGAACCGCTCCAGATGATAGTCCGTGTCACCAAACCGGTGATCCGCCATCACGATGCGCTTTGCGATATGCGCCAGTTCGTATTCCTGGGTCATGGCGATCCCGCCATGCATCTGGATCGCCTCTTCGGCGACTTGCCGCCCCACGCGTCCGATCAGGTTCTTGGAGGCCGCAAGGGTGATGTCCTGGGACGCGGTGCCCACCATGCCAGCCGCATTGATCACCGCAGAGCGCGCCTGTTCCATTTCGATCAACAGATCCGCCATCCGAAAGGCCAGCGCCTGAAATGTCCCGATGGGCCGCCCGAACTGCTTGCGCGTCATCAGGTAATCCTGTGTCAACGCCGTTGCCGTTTCCATGGCACCCAGAGCCTCTGCGCATTGCGCCACCATCGCCAGATGGATCAAGCCATGGATAGCGTTGATATCCAACCCCAGCGATTCAGCCGGAGTGTTGTCCAGCACCACCTCGCCCGCGCGCCCGCCGGCAAGCAGCGGGTAGTCGCGGATGTCGAGGCCCGGTGCGTCTGCAGCCACGAGGTAAAGCCCAATGCCGCTGTCCGCGCGTGCAGACACCACCAGGTGCTGTGCAGCGCCCGCATGCATCACCACGGCCTTGCGGCCCGTCAATGCACCACCCGACGCTTCGGTACGGACAAAGTCGAGATCATAGCGTCCGCCCGGTTCGTATTGGGCAAAGGCGAGATGCAAATCGCCCGCGATCAGCGCGTCGACCATGTCCTGCCGCCCGGCAAGGGCAAGCGCCCGGCCCGCCAGAACCGCGCTGTCCAGCAGTGGCTCGACCACACCCGCGCGGCCCAGTTCCTCGAACACAACGGCGATGTCGAAACCGGCCCCGCCAAAGCCGCCCTGTGCCTCGTCAAACAGCGCACTGATCACACCCAGTTCAGCGAGGCCTGACCAGATCTCGGGATCATATCCGGCGTCGCTGTCGAGGATCGCATTGCGGCGCTCGGTCGAATACTCCGCGCGCAGATAGCGCCGCAGAGTGTCCTGCAACATGCGCCGCTCTTCGGTCAGTTCGAAATTCATGCGCCTTTCCCCATGGCGACCTTGGCGATGATGCCGCGCTGGATTTCATTGGACCCGCCAAAGATCGACAGCTTGCGATTGTTGAAATACTGCGCCGCGACGGGGCCCGCGTCGTGGGGATCGGGCACCATGTCGTTGGCGCCTTCGATGGCTTCGGATGCAAATGGCATGGCGTAGGGCCCAACGGCGCGCCGTGCCAGATCGTTGATTTCCTGCCGAATGACGCTGCCCTTGACCTTGAGCATGGAGGCTTCGAGCCCCGGCGCCTCGCCTGCCGCCGCCTTGGAGATGGCGCGCAGGTTCGTGGTGGCCATGGCGCGCAACTCGATCTCGACCTGCGCGATGCGGGCCGCGAAATGCGGGTTCTCGATCAGGGGCCTTCCGTTCTGCTGTTCGGCTCGCGCAATCCGCTTGACCGCCGCGAGACCCGCCTGGCTGAAGCCGACGCCGCCGAGCCCGGTGCGTTCATGCGTGAGCAGGTATTTGGCGTAGGTCCCGCCCTTGTTCTCCTCGCCCACGAGATTTTCGACCGGCACGCGCACATCCGTGAACCAGACCTCGTTCACCTCGTGACAGCCGTCCAGAAGGATGATCGGCCGGACCTCGACGCCGGGTGTGTCCATGTCGATCAGCAGAAAGGAAATCCCCTCCTGCTGCTTTGCGTCCGGGTCGGTGCGCACAAGGCAGAAGATCATGTTGGCGTGTTGACCAAGGGTCGTCCAGGTCTTTTGCCCGTTGACGACATAGTGGTCGCCACCGCGCACTGCGCGCGTCTTGAGCGAGGCCAGGTCGGACCCCGCACCGGGTTCCGAATAACCCTGACACCACCAGTCCGTGCCGTCCAGAATGCGGGGCAGCCAGTGGTTCTGCTGCGCCTTTGAGCCGAATTTCTGCAGCACGGGACCCAGCATCGACAGGCCAAAGGGGACGATGCGCGGCGCATGGGCGGCGGCGGCCTCTTCGTCGTAGATGTGGCGTTGCACCGCCGTCCATTCGGCGCCGCCAAAGGCCTTGGGCCAGTTCTGGGCCAGCCATCCGCGTGCGTTCAGCGCGGCGTGCCAGTCTTCCATGTCCGCCTTGGTCAGGTCGCGGCCAAGCCGGACCTTCTCTGCCAGATCGCTGCGCAGTTCGGTTTCCAGAAAGGCGCGCACTTCGGCGCGAAACGCGTCTTCTTCCGGCGTGTAGGACAGGTCCATCTCAGCGCTCCTTGTTCAGATCGTCAAATGTGCGGCCTTCGGCAACCAATTGTTCCAGCAAGGGTGCGGGTGTCCAGAATTCCGGATCTTCGGCCGCATAGCCCCGGATGTCGTCCAGCAGGCCCGACAGCCCATCCATGTCGGCCCATTTCAGCGGCCCGCCCCGGTAGCGCGGGAACCCGTAGCCAAAGAGCAGCGTCATATCGACGTCGAGCGGGCGGCGGGCAATGCCTTCGCCCACGACCTTGGCTGCTTCGTTCACCATGGCCGCCATGTACCGGCGCACGATTTCTTCGGCGCCGAAGCTGCGCGGCGTGATGCCCAGCCGCGCCCGATCCGCCTCGATCAGGGGCAGGACGTCCGGGTTTGGCACGCGGGCCCGCGCACCGCCTGCGTAGTCATAGTAGCCCTTGCCCGTCTTCTGGCCGAAATGACCGTCTTCACACAGCTGGTCGGCGTAGCTTGCGTCGCGCGCGGGCGCCAACCCCTCGGCCCGCTTGCGTTTGCGCACGGCCCAGCCAATGTCCAGCCCGGCCAGATCCGCAACCGCAAACGGCCCCATGGCGAAACCAAAGGCCTCAAGCGCGGCGTCGATCTCGTAGGGAGACGCCCCATCGAGGATCATGTGATCGGCGCATGTGCGATAGGTTGCCAGAATCCGGTTGCCAATGAAGCCGTCGCAGACCCCCGCTCGCACGCTGATCTTCCCCAGCCGCTTGCCAAGCGCAAAGCCGGTGGCCACCACGTCCGGCGCAGTCTGGTCCCCGACCACGACCTCGAGCAGTTTCATGACATGGGCCGGTGAGAAAAAGTGCAGCCCCAGAACGTCTGCGGGCCGCGATGTGGTCGCCGCGATGGCATCAATGTCGAGATAGGACGTATTGGATGCCAGAATGCAGCCCGGTTTGCACACCGCATCCAGTCTGGCAAAGACCTCTTGCTTGACAGCCATATCCTCGAACACGGCCTCGATCACCAGATCCACATCCGCAAGGGACGTGTAATCCGTGACCACCTGCAATGCGGCGTCCAGCATCGCGCTGTGCGCCGCCGCGCTGATCTTGCCGCGTTTCAAAGCGCCTGCGAGGTTTCCCTCGATCCGTCCGCGTGCCGCGAGTGCCGCGTCGCCTGACATTTCAAGCAGGGTCACGCGCAGACCCGACAGCAGCGCCGCCGTTGCGATCCCGGCCCCCATGGTGCCGCCGCCGATCACGGCCAGATGCGAGACGTCGCGCGGCGTCACGCGCTTCAACTCTGGCAGGTTTGACACGGCCCGCTCGGAAAAGAAGGCATGGATCATGCCCTGCCTCTGGTCCGTTTCCATCAGATCCATGAAGATCTTGCGCTCGGCCTGCATGCCTTCGGCAAAGGACGCGCCATAGGCGGCCTCAACCGCGCGCACGCACCATGCGGGCGAAATCTGACCGCGCCCCCGCGCCAGTGTCGCGTCAAATGCAGCGTCCCAGTCGATCGCCTCGGGCAACGGCATTTCGCTGACCGGACGGCGACCGGCACCCTCCGCCAGCAACCGGCCGACATAGGCCAGTCCGATCTCGCGCGGATCACCGTCCTCGACCACGTCCAGTATGCCCAGCGACAGCGCCTCGCCTGCGCCGACATGGCGACCGGAGGTCATGACCTCCAGCGCGGGTTCCACGCCGGTCAGGCGCGGCAAGCGTTGCGTGCCGCCTGCACCCGGGATCAGCCCCAGATGCACCTCCGGCAGGCCGACCCGCGCGGATGGCACCGCGATACGGTAATGGCACCCCAATGCGACTTCGAGCCCGCCGCCCAGAGATACCCCGTGCATCGCAGCCACCACCAGCAGCGGCGATGCCTCGATCCGGTGGATGAGGTCCGGCAGGAAGGGTTCGCGGAGCGGCTTGCCGAATTCGGTGATATCCGCGCCGGCAAAGAAGGCGCGCCCTTCGCCCACGATCATTGCCGCGCGTACGCCCGGGTCCGCCTCGGCCTGATCCATGCGATCCCAAAGACCCTGCCGCACCGCCTGGCTGAGCGCGTTCACAGGCGGGTTGCGCACCGTCAAGACGGCAATATCGTCCACCCGGTCATAACCGATCACGTCGCTCATTGGCGCTCCTCCCTCTTGCCCGTGAGAGTAGAGAGATGCCGCCAAAGCGCAAGCGGCTCGGACGCGCCGGCCGCAACGTCAGCGTGCGGCGGTCATGCCGCCCGGATCACCGCTCGCGCCGGTAGACAAAGCACCGCCCCGGCACCGCGCCGTCGGGCAGCGGCTGCTCACTCAGATCATCGAAATACATCTTGTCCGAAGAGACCATCAGGCCGCCTACCGCGAGCAGGGGCGCGATCAGTGGCGAGACTTTCTGCGCAAAGAGATCATTCTTGACCCGGTTGTGGCCGCCCAGATCGGCATGGATCAAAACCGCCGTCGGCCCAAAGCGGTCAAGCGCTGCCGGCAGGGTGTCAAACACATCCCCCAGCATCACCATGTCATCGGGCGGTGTGCTGTCCGGATGCGAGGCGACCGCGCGTTCGAACACGTAAATGTCCCGTTCCGGCATGATGTGCCGCATGTGGTGATAGGTACGCCCGTTGCCCAGGCCCAGTTCATAGACGGGTCCCGGCTGATCAGCGATGGCGCCCGCTGCATAATCCAGACAGGCACGTTGCGACACCATACGGTCAACAAACAAATCGAGGCGGCTTTGGGTCATCGTTTTACAAGTCCTTCACATCTTTGATCCTAGATGGGGCACAAGAGTTGAAATGTGTAGCACGTTTGCGTGCGAAACCCGTGTATGGACGTCTCGCCGTAAATCGGCTTTGGTGTGAACAACGCACACAGAACTGGGACGGTGCATGTCACCTTTGCTGGACGTCAGGAACCTGTCCATCGGCTTCGGGAATGCCCCGCCGGTTGTGTATGGCGTGTCGTTCTCGGTCAATGCCGGCGAGACGCTGGCGCTGGTCGGCGAAAGCGGGTCGGGCAAGACACTGACATGCCGGTCGGTGCTGCGCATCCTGCCGGGCGCGGCGCAGGTCCGTAGTGGCGAGGTTCACTTTGGCACGGGCGCCTCGCGGGCAGACCTGCTGCAATTGTCCAATCGCCAGATCCGTGATGTTCGCGGCGACCGGATTTCGATGATCTTTCAAGAGCCTATGCGCTCACTCTCGCCCCTGCACCGTATCGGCAATCAGGTGAGCGAAGTGCTCACGCTTCACCGCGACATGAGCCTTGCGGAAGCGAAACGCGATGTGATCGCCACCTTTGAGCGCGTTGGTTTTCCGGACCCGGAGCGGGCCTATCGCGCCTATCCATTCGAGCTTTCGGGCGGGATGCGCCAGCGCGCGATGATTGCCATGGCGATGGTGGCCAAGCCGGATCTGCTGATTGCAGATGAACCGACGACCGCGCTGGACGTGACGACACAGGCGCAGGTGCTGGGGCTGATGAAGGATCTGCAGCGCGACACCGGCATGGCGATGATCCTCGTCACCCACGATCTGGGCGTCGTGGCCAACATGGCCGACAGCGTTGTCGTGATGAACAAGGGACACGTGATGGAACGCGGCCCGGCCGAGGCCGTGCTGGGCGCGCCCGGCCACGGTTACACGCAAAAACTCTTTGCCGCCGCCCCCGTGATCCCCGATGTTGCCACGCCTGCCGACCCCATCGCTGGTGACGATGCGATCCTGGAACTGAATGGCGTGTCCAAGACATACCATGTGCGGGCAGCGGGCTGGCGCGCGTCCAAGGCCGTCTACGCCTGTTCCGACGTCAACCTGCGCGTCCCGCGCGGCAAGACGCTGGCCATTGTCGGGGAAAGCGGGTCGGGCAAGACGACATGCGCCCGCATCGCACTGGGCGCCGAATTGCCTGACGCGGGGGGCGAGGTGATCTTTCGCGCAGAGGCCGGATTGCAACCCGTCCGGGTCGATCAACTGAGCCGCGCGGAGAAAGTCGCCTTTCAACGGCAGGCACAGATGGTCTTTCAGGACCCCTATTCCTCGCTCAGCCCCCGGATGCGGGTGCAGGAAGCACTCACCGAACCGATGGAAATTCATGGTCTCGGAACCAAGATCGGACGCCGCGACAAGGCGGCGGAGATGTTGCGATGGGTCGGTCTCAACCCCGATATGCTCAAACGCTATCCGCACGCGTTCTCAGGGGGTCAGCGCCAGCGGTTGTCGATCGCGCGCGCGCTCACGCTCGACCCCGTCTTGCTCGTCTGTGACGAGCCGACTTCGGCACTGGACGTGTCCGTGCAGGAACAGATCCTGAGCCTGCTCGAACGCATTCGCGACGGCATGGGGCTGAGCTATCTTTTCATCAGCCACGACCTTGCCGTCGTGGCCCGTATCGCGGACGAGGTCGCGGTGATGCGGCGCGGTGTGGTGGTCGAACAGGCGCCGCCCGAGACGCTGTTTTACAACCCCAGCCACCCCTACACCAAGGCGCTGATCGCGGCCCAGCCCGAGCCGGACATTCACAGCCCCATCGACCTTGCGCAGGTATCGCTTGGCGCGGGCGCGCCGGAGACATGGCCGGACCTGTTCCGCTTTGAGGGGATGGACGCCCCGGCCCTGCGAGAGATTGAACCCGGACACAAGGTACGCTGCCATGCCTAGTCGATTGAAGAGAGCCCTTGCCACCGCAATTCTGACGCTGCTGCCCGCCCTTGCCCCGGCGCAACAGGCGCAGGTCTTTGCCGCTGCGTCGGAAACGGCCCTGACGGTCCCCGTGCAGGAAAGCGCATTTTGGGCAACGGAGGTGGAAAAGGGACTGATGGACGCGGCAGCGGATCGCATACCGGACGTTCCGCTTGTGGTCGATCTGGAGGCCAAGGGCCGCACATTTGGCGAACAGGGCGGCACGCTGCGCACGATGGTGACGCGCACCAAGGACGTCCGGCAAATGGTGGTCTACGGCTACGCGCGTCTGGTGGGCTACGATTACGAATACCGGCTGCGCCCGGATATCCTGCGCGACTTCGAGGTTGAGGCGGGCCGCAAGTTCACGCTGCATCTGCGCCCGGGCCACCGCTGGTCGGATGGCGCGCCGTTCACGTCGGCGGATTTCGAATACTGGTGGAAACACGTCGCCAACAACGCCGAACTCAGCCCCAACGGCCCGCCCGAGATCATGCGCATCGGCGAGCGCGTGGCCACCATGTCATTCCCCGACGCGTACACTGTCGTGGTGGAATTCCCGCAGCCCAACCCGCGCTTCCTGCCTGCGCTGGCGCAAGCGAGCCCGCCCTTCATCTATCGCCCATCGCACTACCTCAAACAGTTCCACGTGGACTTCAACACGATGGAAGAGATGGAAGAAATGATCGACGCCAAACGCGTGCGTGGCTGGGCGCCGCTGCACAACAAGCTCGACAACATGTACAAGTTCGACAACCACGAGCTGCCCACGCTTCAGCCGTGGATGCCGGCCTCGACCGGCGGGGCGTCGCGCTATCTGTTTGTGCGCAATCCATATTTTCATCGCGTTGACGCGCGCGGCGTGCAACTGCCCTATATCGACGTTGTCGAGATGAGTGTCGTTGGTTCCGGCCTTGTCGCGGCCAAGGCCAACGCGGGCGAGACGGATCTGCAGGCACGCGGCCTCGATTTTCGTGACACGCCCATTCTCAAGAAGGGCACCGCCGATGGCGCGCCTTATCGGACCTTTCTTTGGTCGAACGGCGCCGCCAGCCAGATCGCGATCTATCCAAATCTCAATTTTGCCGACCCGGTCTGGCGCGAGGTCATCCGCGACGCGCGCTTCCGCCGCGCGCTGTCGCTCAGCATCGACCGCACCATCATCAACCGCGCACTCTATTTCGGCCTCGGCAAGGAGGGCGGGATGACCGCGCTGGCGGCCAGCCCTCTCTTTGATCCGCAGAACCTCACGAAATGGGCGTTCTACGACCCCGAGACGGCCAATCAGCTGCTGGATGAGATGGGTCTGGATGCGCGCGACCGCTCCGGCATCCGGCTGCTGCCGGACGGACGCCCGATGGAATTCGTGATTGAAACCGCGGGCGAGCGGCAGGAGGTCGAGAACGCGCTGGCCATCATCACCGACACATGGCGGGATGTGGGCATCAAGCTGATCATGCGACCGCTTGACCGCGATATCCTGCGCAACCGTGTGTTTTCCGGCGTGACCATGGCCGCCGTATGGTTCGGCTGGGACAATGGCATCCCGCAACCCTTCACCTCGCCCAGTTATCTCGCGCCCACGGACCAGGTCTTTTTTGCCTGGCCGAAATGGGGCCAGTACTACCAGACGCAAGGTGCCGCTGGTGAAAAGGTCGACCTGCCCGCCGCCCGCAAACTGATGGACCTCAACCGCCGCTGGAGCCGCACGCGCGACCCAGTCCGCCGCGAAGCGATCTGGCGCGAGATGCTGGCCATTCATGCCGATCAGCAATTTGGCATTGGTATCCTGAGCGAGGCACCGCAACCGATTGTTGTTTCCGACCGGCTGCGCAATGTGCCCGAAAAGGGCAAATGGGCCTGGGAACCGGGCGCGCATTTCGGCGTACACCGGATTGACGAGTTTTGGTTCGGTGAACCGGCTGAGGAACTGGCGCAGGTGAGCGAATGATGTTCCTGCGCTATGCGGCTTACCGGCTGTTGACCATGTGTCTGACGCTGGTGGTCGTGTCGATCCTGATCTTTGCGATCATCAACCTGCCGCCCGGTGACTACCTGTCGAACCAGATCGCCGAGTTGCGGGCCACCGGGCAAGCCGAAGGCGTTGCAAAGGCAGAGTTTCTGCGCACCGAATTCGGCCTCGACCGGCCCTTGTGGTACCAGTACCTGATGTGGGTCGGCCTGGCGCCCGGCGAGTATGGTTTTTCCGGTCTGCTGCAGGGCGATCTGGGCTGGTCGTTTTTCAATGACGAGCCTGTGGTCGACATTGTCGGTTCGAAGCTATGGCTGACGGTTCTGGTGAACCTCGCCGCCGTGCTTTTTATCTACTTCATGGCGATACCGCTGGGCGTTCTGGCCGCCGCCAAATCGAAGACATGGGTCGACTACATCACCGCCTTTGTCGGCTATCTCGGGCTTGCGACACCCAACTTCCTGCTTGCGCTGATCCTGTTCTACTACGGGCGAAAATACATCGGCCTGCCCATCGGCGGCTTGATGGACCCGGTTTACGAGGGTGAACCGCTCAGCTGGGGCAAGATCCAGTCGGTGCTGACCCACATGATCGTGCCGACCTTCGTGATCGGCACGGCCGGGGTGGCCGCGATGATGCAGCGCCTGCGCGCGAACATGCTGGATGAGTTGGGCAAGCCCTATGTCGAAACCGCCACCGCCAAGGGCCTTGCACCATCCAGGATGCTGACGAAAT
This sequence comes from uncultured Rhodobacterales bacterium, assembly GCA_964603315.1. Taxonomy (GTDB): domain Bacteria; phylum Pseudomonadota; class Alphaproteobacteria; order Rhodobacterales; family Rhodobacteraceae; genus Tateyamaria. The sequence continues at coordinate 12,812 of CAZRUV010000015.1, read as the reverse complement.
ACCCGCTCCGCGTGGCCTTCAACCCTTTCGTGGCGGACATCGGCAACCTGCTGCCCGCGATGGTCTCGGGCTCGGTCATCATCTCCGTGGTGATGTCGCTGCCCACCATCGGGCCGGACCTGCTCACTGCGCTCAAGACGCAGGACCAGTTTCTCGCGGGCTTCGTGCTGATGTTCGTGGCGTTCCTCACGCTGGTGGGCACGCTGATCTCTGACCTTTTGCTGGTGCTGCTTGATCCGCGCATCCGCTATGGCGCGCGGGAGGGTTAAGTCATGAGCACGCTGCCCGACGGTCGCTTTGTCGATGATGCCCCTTACGACCCCAATGTCGATATCTCGGCCATCGACCGCGCCGACATGGACGCACCCAACTGGCTCCTGGTCTGGCGCAAGTTCCGCAGGCACCGGCTGGGCCTGCTGTCGGCCATCTTCCTCTTTTTTGCCTACGCGTTCATCCCCTTTGCCGGTTTCATTTCGCCCTACACACCCAACGAGCGCAGCGCAGAAAACCTGTTTCACCCGCCGCAAGCGATCCGCTTCTGGCATGAGGGCGAATTCATAGGCCCCTTCGTCTACCCCACGACCGGCGCGCCGGATCTGGAGAACTTCCAGTGGGTCTACGAGACCGACACGACCCGGCCCATGCCGCTCCAGTTCTTCTGTCGCAAGACCGAATACAACCTCGCCGGCTTCATCCCGACCGAACGGCACCTGTTTTGCGCACCCGAGGGTGCAACGGTCTTTATCTTTGGCTCTGACCGATTGGGGCGGGACGTCTTTTCGCGCATTTCCTACGGGGCGCAGCTGTCATTGACGGTTGGCCTCATCGGCATCACGGTCAGCTTTGTCATCGGGATCACCTTGGGGGCCATGGCGGGGTATTTCGGCGGCATGGTGGACTGGGTCGTGAACCGCGCCATCGAAATTCTGCGAAGTTTGCCCGAGTTGCCACTCTGGCTCGCCCTCTCGGCCGCCGTGCCCTCGAACTGGGGGCCGGTGTCTGTCTTTTTCATCATATCCATTATCCTTGGCCTGCTCGACTGGCCAGGCCTCGCGCGCGCGGTCCGAAGTAAGTTCCTCTCGCTGAGAGAGGAGGAATATGTACGCGCAGCCGAGATGATGGGGGCCAAACCGGGCCGGGTCATTCGCCGTCACCTGCTGCCGAACTTCACCAGCCACCTGATCGCCTCGGCCACGTTGTCGATCCCGGCCATGATCCTGGGCGAAACGGCGCTGAGTTTCCTCGGCCTCGGCCTGCGCGCACCTGCCGTGTCCTGGGGCGTGATGCTGAACGACGCGCAAAACCTCGCCTCGATCGAAATCTACCCGTGGACGGCCATCCCGATGCTGCCCATCGTGATCGTCGTTCTTGCGTTCAATTTCCTCGGTGACGGCCTGCGCGACAGCCTGGACCCGTACAGCGACTGATGAAAATCGCGTCGCTCTCGGCCCGTGCCGTGATGGCTCCGCTGGCGCAACCCATTTCCACCGCGCAGACGGCGATCCCCGCCGCACCTTTGGTGATCGTGACAGTGTCGACGGATACGGAGATCAGCGGAACGGGGTATGTCTTCGGGTATACGCCATTGATGCTCAGGCCGCTGGTGCAGTTCCTCGAAGCGCTCGGTGAAGCGCTGAAGGGACACTCCGCCGATCCCGGCCATATCGCCGCACATACCACCGCTCAATTCCGCCTGCTGGGACGGCAGGGCATGGTGGGTATGGCGCTTGCCGGGCTCGACCTTGCCCTTTGGGACGCACAAGGGAAAGCGGCCAACTTGCCCGTCGCCACCCTGCTCGGCGCCGAACCGATGCCGCTGACCTGTTATGACAGCCAGGGTGTGTTCATCCCGGGCCGAGACGTCCACCTGATCGAGGCCTCGCTGGCCCGAGGGTTTCGCGCAATCAAGGTCAAGCTGGGCTTTCCGGAACTGAAACAGGATCTCGACGCCCTGCGCGCACTACGCGCGCTTACGGGCCCGGAGATTGCACTCATGCTGGACTACAATCAGAGCTTTGACGCGACCGAAGCGATCCGCAGGATCACGGCGATCGAGGATGCAGGGCTGAACCTGTCGTGGATCGAAGAGCCGGTCCCGGCCGAGGACACGCGCGCCTATCAGGCTGTTCGTGCGGCTGTGAACACGCCCATTCAGTCCGGCGAAAACTGGTGGCACGCCGCAGATGCCGCGCGCATGACAGATGCGCAAACCACGGACCTTGCCATGCCCGACATGATCAAGATCGGCGGCCTCACGGGCTGGCAGCAGGCCGCACCCATCTGCGCCGCGCACGGGATAAAGGTCTCAAGCCACCTCTTCGTTGAGGCCAGCGCACACGCCCTCGCAGCAACACCAAACGCGCATCTCCTGGAATGGCTCGATGTGGCAGGTGGCCTGATGGACACCCCGCAACCGCTCATCGATGGCACCACAACCGCCCGGGGCCCCGGACTGGGCATCCGTTGGGACGCGGACAAGCTCGCACACTACGCCGTCTGACCCACAGCCCTTCCCCGCGTGCCGACTGCCGCGGGGGAGTCGCGGCAGCGACGGGGGCAGAGCCCCCTCGAGAATGGCGTCGCGCAGCGGCCTTTGGATCACGTTTCGCAGAGTCTGTCCGGATGTGCCGGCCACACAGTGCTTTTGGTGTGCAAATCCAACCAATCAGCGATCATCCCCAAGGTCCGCCGCATCATCGAGCAACTCCTCCTCGATCGAGGCCTGCGCAGCAGCCGTCACGGCCTTGCGCTCTTCTTCGCTCAACGCTTCGGACCTTTGACCATCAGCCAAGCGCACGGTGACCTCGCGATGCGCGAACTGGATGCCCTCGCGTTCAAACAACGCCCGGATTTCCTCGTAGACCTTCTTGCGGACCAACCACTGATCCCCCGGCTTGGTCATGAACTTGACCCGTATGATCATGGCGCTGTCCTGCATCTCGATCACACCCTGGGATTTCAGCGGCTGGATGAAGTTCTCGCCAATCACCGGATCGTCCAGCAACGCGACCCCCAGCTTCTTGATCAGCTTTCGCACCTTCTCCACATCCGTGTCATAGGTGACCCGCAGCGGCAGCTTCATGATCACCCAGTCGCGCGAATAGTTGGTCAGCACCTGGATCTCGCCAAAGGGAATGGTGTGCAGCGCGCCAAGGTGGTGGCGCAGTTGGAAACTGCGCACGCTGATCGTCTCGACCGTTCCCTTGACCCCGCCAACATCAATGTACTCGCCCTTGCGAAAGGCATCGTCAAAAAGAAAGAACGCTCCCGAAAAAATGTCGCGCACAAGACTTTGGGAGCCAAAACCGACGGCCACGCCGACCACACCCGCCCCGGCAAAGAGCGGGCCGACATTCACGCCCATATCCATCAGCGCAATGAGCACGATGGTGATCACGATGACGATCAGGACAAAATTGCGAAAGAGCGGCAGCAACGTCGCGAGGCGCGAGGCCGATGACCCGCCGCCTTCATCACCCAGTTCCGCCTCTACAACGTCGCCCTGCTCCTCGCGGATCTTGGCGTCAATCCAGATGCGAAAGGCGTTATAGGCGATATACCCCAGAAACAGGATCACCACGATATCAAGCGCCCTGTCGGTCAGTGTCTCGTTGACCATGCCGCCGGTGTCGGGCCGCCACATGGACACAAAGGCATAGGCGCCCGCGACAAAGGCGAGGATGCCCGCAACCCGCTGCGCGAGGCCCTGAAAGGTCGTGATGCGGGGCCCGGCAGGCGGCATGTTCGCGTGTTCCGGCGGCAGGACCGCGCCGTCTGCCGCGGCGCGGTCCCGCAGCGCGCGCGCCCGGGCAAAGCTGCGTTCGATCCCGTAATTGATCACGCCGTAGACAACGATAATCGTCATCAGGATGGCCCAGGCCCCTTGCAAAAGCGGCACGCCAAGTGGTTTGCCCAGAACGAGATTATAGGTCTGTTCGCCCCAGGCGAAAACGAAATAGAGGACGGCAACCGGCGCCCAGATGCGCGCCAGTACCCGGACGACCCAACTGGCCTGCAGGAAGGTCTTGCCGTTCAGGATCGCGCCCGTAATCGCCGATGCGTTTATCGTCAGCAGAGCGATGTTGAGCAGCATGACCCCCAGCGTCAGCAGCGAGAATAGAAAAACATAGACCTCGTAGTTGAGCCCGAGCTCCTGGATCCAGACACCAAAGAGCGTTGCAAAAAACCCGAGCGCCGCGACCGTGCTGAGCCACAGGTGCAGTCGCTTGGCCGCCATATCCTCGATCAGCGGGATGCGATACTGGCTCAGGTAAGGTGACAGGATCATGCGCCAGATCGCGGCAACGAGGCGTGTCAGAAAATACCCGGCATTGATCAGCGACACCGTGAATTGCATTGCCGAGTCTTCGAGCGGCCCAAAGAGGATCGCGCCGAGAATGTAGGCCACGGCCATGGACACCAGAATCCCGACCACGCCGGCAAAGAACCGGAACACGAGAAACGGCATCTTTTCGGCATAGCCCTGCGGGTTGTCCCGGATCCGCGCCACGACAAACCGTTTCGCAATACGTTTGCCAAATATCTGCGCCTCGAACACCATGCCCGCCGCAAAGAGGCCAAGGCTGATCAACAAGGCTTCCACAAAGGCAAAAATCGTCCCGTCCGGGCTCGACGCGCGCAGGATGTAGATCACCTCCTGAAAGGCCGCGGGCAGGTTCAAGAGGCGCTCGACCAGGGCCGACCGGAACGCAACTGCATCGTCCTGCATGCTCATGAGCGTGTCGCCCGAGGCGGCTGTTTCAGTCGGCGCCGCAGGTGTCCCCACCTCGGTGAGGACGCGGCCGTCACTGTCGATGACGATCACGCTGACGCCGTTCTGCGCAGCTTCGCGCATGATGTCGGCGACGCTCGTCTCTGCCTCGGACGCCGTGTTGCCGGGCAGCAGGCTACCCAGACCCTGTGCGCTGGCCAAACCGGCCCACAGGCTGAACATGACGGCCACGCAAAGCCGTGCAATGTGCATTGGCATTCGTCGTTTCACCCGTTCCGCCGCCTGTCCCCGATCTTGACGCACATGACGCTACGCGACGGCCCGCGCGTTGACAATCCGCGCCATATGGCGCGTCACACATCGCTTCACTGTCGGGCGATCCGTCCGTGAACCTCTTGAACCTTGCGTAAACCGGCGCCACTTGGGAGGGGTGAATTCACCACCTGAAGGGGAAAACCGTGGTCATGGCTTGGGATCACAACGCGCTGTGCTATACGGTCGGAAACGATTCAGTGGGCAGCGCAAGCGTGGCCGTCCAGAACTATGACGAGACAACGACGATGCGGCACGCGTACCCGCCTGACGAGCCTGCAGCGCCCACGCGCCAAAGGCGCGCCGTGCTCTACAGCCATGACACCTTCGGATTGGGCCATCTGCGGCGCAGCCGCGCGCTTGCCTCGGCCCTGACGCAGTCAGGTGTCGTCAGTTCTGCCATAATCCTGACGGGCAGCCCTGTTGCGGGACGGTTCACCTTTCCGCCCGCTGTCGACCACGTACGCCTGCCCGGTGTCAAAAAGCTGCCCGACGGCAGCTATATCAGCCAGACGGCGGGCATGGATATCGACGGCACGACCGCCCTGCGCGAAGGGCTGATTGCGTCGACCATTGCCGAATACGATCCGGACCTTCTGATCGTCGACAAGGAGCCGACCGGATTTCGGGGTGAGTTGTTGCCGACACTGGAAAAGCTGCGTGACTGCGCACACACCCGGATCGTTCTGGGCCTGCGTGACGTGCTCGACGAACCGGACGTGCTCGCCGCCGAATGGGAACGCAAGAACGCCGTAGAAGCCACGGAACGGTACTACGACGAAATCTGGGTCTATGGCCCGCGCTCGGTCTATGACCCGACGCAGGGCTTGCCGCTCTCCGACAGCGTGCGCGCGCGCACCCATTGGACAGGCTACCTGCGGCGCGAGATCATCGACCCGGCCGACGTTCCTGATGAGCCCTACATCCTGATCACGCCCGGCGGTGGTGGCGACGGCAAGGCGATGGTTGATCTGGTGCTCAAGGCCTACGAGCAGGACCCTGACCTTGGGCCCAAGGCGGTGCTGGTTTACGGGCCGTTCCTGTCCGGTGAAACCCGCGAACGGTTCGAGGCGCGGGTTGCCAACCTGGGTGGGCGTGTGACCGCCACCGGGTTTGACAGCAAGATCGAGGCCCTCTTTGCCGGCGCCGAAGGCGTAGTCTCCATGGGCGGCTACAACACCTTTTGCGAGCTTCTGTCTTTTGATGCCCGCGCCGTGATCGTGCCGCGTACCAAACCGCGACTGGAGCAGTGGATCCGGGCCAACCGCGCAGAAGAGCTTGGGCTGGTGCGCAATCTCGACCAATTCCGTGATGGTCTGACGCCGGAGGCGATGATCGCCGCCATCCGTGGGCTGCCATCCCAGTCGCGGCCAAGCGAGGCCGGTGCGGATGGTTTGCTGGACGGACTGGACGTTGTGATCACGAGGGCCCGCACGCTCATGGGTGCGGACGTGCAAAGCGCGGCTGAATGACCAACACCACTGCACCGCTTGCCATTGCGGTCAAAGGTTGGCCGCGCCTGTCCGAGACCTTCATCGCGCAAGAGCTGCTGGCGCTGGAACGTGCCGGGCTGCAGTTCGAAATCTGGTCGCTGCGCCACCCCACCGACACCAAGACCCATCCCCTGAGCGATGCCGTTCAGGCGCGCGTGCGTTACCTGCCCGAATATCTTGGCGACGCGCCGGGCCGCGTTCTGCGCGGGTTTGGCGCAGCACTCACGCGCCGACAGTTCTGGGCCGCATTCGCGCAATTCCTGCGCGACCTTGTCCGTGACCGCACGCGCAACCGCGTGCGCCGGTTTGGTCAGGCCTGCGTCATGGCGCGCGAACTGCCCATGGGCACACGTGCGATCTATGCCCATTTCCTGCACACCCCGGCATCCGTGGCCCGCTACACGGCGATGCTCCGCGGCATCCCCTGGTCCTTTTCGGCGCATGCCAAGGATATCTGGACGTCGCCCGAATGGGAGTTGCGCGAAAAGCTGGACCAGGCAACGTCCGGCGCTGCCTACGGCGCGACCTGTACCGGCTTTGGCGCGGCACACCTCCGGTCGCTTGCGGCGACGACGCAGGTGGACCTGGTCTATCACGGTTTGGATCTGAGCCGGTTTCCACCGCGCCCGGACCCTGCACCCCGCATACCCGACGCGCCGTTCCACATGATCTCTGTCGGGCGGCTGGTCGAGAAAAAGGGGTTCGACAATCTGATCGATGCGCTGGCGTTGCTGCCAGAAGCGCTCGACTGGCACTGGACCCATATTGGTGGCGGCACGCTCAGGGAGGCCATGCGCGTCCGTGCCGACGCGCTCGGGCTTGCGGACCGGATCACGTGGCGCGGAGCATGCGATCAGCCCGAAGTGATCGAGGCCATGCGTGCGGCGCATCTGTTTGTGCTGCCCAGCCGCGTGGCTACGGATGGTGACCGCGACGGGTTGCCCAACGTGTTGATGGAGGCCGCAAGTCAGGGTTTGCCCATCCTGTCGACGCCAGTCTCTGCGATCCCGGAATTCATCGACAACGGCGTGCACGGGGTACTGAGCAGCGACACGCCCGAGGCGCTGGCACAGCACATGACCGAGCTCGCCGCCGATCCCGCCAAGGCACAGGGTTACGCGGATGCCGCGCACGCACGGTTGCACGCTGAATTCACCATGCAACCCGGTATCGACCAATTGGCGCAGCGGTTGCGCAATGTGATGGGCACATGACCATTGCGTTCTACGCCCCGCTCAAGGCCCCAAACCATCCCGTCCCATCGGGTGACCGGTCTGTTGCGCGCGCGCTGTTGGCGGCCTTGCGCCACGCCGGACAGGACACCGTCGTGGCCAGTGACCTGCGGCTCTATGACGGCACGGGCGATGCGGAACTTCAGGCGCGGCTTGCGGTGGATGCAAGCGCGGAGGTGCGGCGGCTCTGCGCCCTGCCCGAGGCGCAGAGGTGGACCCACTGGTTGACCTATCACAACTACTACAAGGCGCCGGACCTGATCGGGCCACAGGTCAGTGAAGCGCTGAACATCCCCTATCTGCAGGTCGAAAGCACCCGCGCCAAAAAGCGGCTGACCGGCGCGTGGGCCGGATTTGCCGCCGCCGCCGAAGCGGCGAGCGATGCAGCGCACACGATTTTCTATTTCACCCGACATGACGCCGAGACGCTGCGGCGCGACGCACCTGCCGGGCAAGTCCTGACCCACCTGCCCCCGTTTCTGGATCGGGTTGATCTGCCCGCCTCCAGCGACCTGTCGGGGCCGCTGTTGACCGTCGCCATGATGCGTCCCGGCGACAAGCTGGCGTCCTACACGCTCATCGCAGACGCGCTGCGCCTCTTGCCAGACGACCTCGACTGGCACCTCGATATTGCCGGTGACGGATCGGCGCGACAGGACGTCATGCACCTCATGGCACCATTTGGCGCACGCGTATCGTTCCTGGGCCAGCTGGATGCAGAGGCACTTGCGGCGCACTACGCCCACGCCTCGGCCTTTCTGTGGCCCGGCGTCAACGAAGCCTTCGGCATGGTCTACCTCGAAGCGCAGGGCGCCGGTGTTCCGGTCATCGCGCAGAACCGCCCCGGCGTGCGCGACGTCGTGGCCGGCGCGTTGCCTTCCACCGATGACGGGGCCGAGGCACTGGCCGAGAAGATCGTCGCATTGGCGTGCAACCCAGCCTTGGCGCGCGAGGCGTCACGGGACGCCCGTGAAAAGATCGCAACGTCCCATTTGTTGCCGCATGCGGCGCGCATTCTCGGCACGGCAATCGAGGCATCGACATGATCCGCCTGGGCCTCTTGCGGCATGGTCACACCGCGTGGAACCGCGCAGGCCAGATCCAGGGCCGCACGGACATTCCGCTGGACGCCGATGCGCGCGCGCAACTGGCGCAGTTGCGCCTGCCCCCAGGGTGGGAGGAGGCCGCAATCGTCTCGAGCCCGTTGGCGCGCGCTGTGGAAACCGGGCGGCTGGTGACGGGCCGCGCCCCCATCACCGTCCCTGCCCTCACGGAAATGGATTGGGGGGATTGGGAAGGCGCCAAGGGTGCGGACCTCAGCGCGGCAAGGGACAGCGGCTTCAGGCATATCGAGGACTGGGGCTGGGACTATCGCCCGCCCGGCGGAGAAAGTCCGCTCGCGGTCCGCGCGCGCCTGTTACCATGGGTCGAGACACTTGAGACCGATACCGTTGCGATCTGTCACATCGGGATCATGCGCGTTCTTCTGGCCCATGCGACGGGTTGGCAATTTGACGGCCCAGCCCCCTTTCAGATCAAGCGCAACCGCCTCTTTGTCTTGCACATTGCGGATGCGGGTTTGGCCCTTGGGTCCGTAGAACGGCTGGTGGAGGCATCGCCATGCGTGTGATGATCGTCGTCACGCACCTGCTCGGCACGGGCCATCTGGTGCGCGCACTGAACCTTGCCCGCGCATGCGTCGATGCGGGGCATTCCGTTACGCTGGTGAGCGGCGGCATGCCCGTGGTCCATCTGGACTTCACCGGCGTTGATATGGTGCAACTGCCGCCGCTGCGGTCTGACGGCGTCGATTTCACCCGTCTGCTCACTTCGGATGGGTCAGTCGCGTCCGCGACCTTGCGGCAAGAGCGCATCGACACGCTGCTGCGTGTTCTGGCCAAGAGCCAGCCGGATACCCTGATCACCGAGCTTTTTCCCTTTGGTCGCCGCAATCTGCGTGACGAGTTCGCGGCCCTTCTGTCTGCCGCGCGCGGCACCTGCCCTGTCATTGCCGCGTCCGTGCGCGACATCCTCGCGCCACCGTCGAAACCGTCCAAGGTGACATTCGCCGACGACATGATCAGCACCTATTATAACCTTGTTCTGGTGCATTCCGATCCCGACCTTGTCCCGCTCGGCGTCAGTTGGCCCGAGACGCCCGTCCTGACCCCGCGTCTGGCCTATACCGGCTTTGTCGCGCCACCTGCGCCGACGGTTGGTGACGCGCGGGGCGATACGGTGCTGGTCAGCGCGGGCGGTGGGCCAGTTGGCCAAACGATATTCGAGGCCGCCATCGCCGCAGCAACGCAACTGCCACAGATGCAGTGGAAATTGATGGTCCCCGGGGACGACAACCACCGAAGCGCCTTGCGCGAAGGCGCGCCCGGCAACGTGACAATCGAAGCCCCGCACCCGGACTTTCGGCACCGTATGGCAAGGGCCGCCGTTTCGGTATCCCTGTGCGGATACAACACCGCACTGGACGTTTTGCAGACCGGCACGCCAGCGGTGTTCATCCCCTTTGATGATGGCAACGAGGTTGAACAGGGCCTGCGCGCATCGGCCCTGTCCGCGCTGCCCGGCATCGCGGTCCTGCGCCAGTCTGAATTGACCGCGCAGACGCTGCGGACCGCTGTCGAAACGACCGTTGGCGTGCCGCGCGACCCACGCCATAACCGCATGGACGGCGCGGCCGAAACCGTGCGCATCCTGGAACGTGCTCATGCCGGATAACGCCGATTGGTCCCCCTTGCGCGCCGCGTTGCAATCCTGTCGCGCCGCTGGTTGTGTGCCGCATCTGTGGTGGCGTGACGACGACGCTGTTGCAACAACCGCAGCGCTTGATCGCTTGGCCAGCCTCTCCGAACAGGTGGGCGTCCCGGTGCACCTCGCTGTCATCCCCGCACACGCAACACCGGAGCTGGCCGCTTACGTCACGAATGCGCCCCTCATCCCGGTCGTGCATGGTTGGGCCCATGCAGATCACAGCACACCCGACGAGAAGAAGAACGAGTTCCTCACGCCCAGAGCCGGAGCCTTGGACGACGCAGCACATGGCCTCGCGCGGATGCAGGACCTTTTCGCTGACACGGTGCGGCGGATGTTCGTGCCGCCCTGGAACAGGATCCATGACAACATCGTCGCCGCATTGCCGGCAATGGGATATACCGCCCTCTCCAACTTTGGTCCGAGGCCGACACCCGCGGGCGGGATCACACGCATCAACACCCATGTTGACCCGATTGACTGGAAAGGGACACGCGGCCTTCTTGATGCCCAATCCCTGATTGACGGCGCCGCCCGAAACCTGATGGATCGTGCCGCGTTCCGCGCGGACCCGACCGAACCGTTCGGCCTGCTGACCCACCATCTGGTACATGACGCCGCCATCTGGGACTTCTCGCGAACCTTCCTCACTGAATTGCTGCAGGGTGGCGCAACGCCCTGGCAGATGGAGACATGATATGAGCAGACTGGAATCCATGCGCCGTCGCCTGACCGCGCAAATCGACGGCATCAACTGGGCCGCCGACCGGATCAAGGACCAACCCGGCGACATTCTGGAAATGGGTCTTGGCAACGGCCGCACCTATGACCACCTGCGCCAGGAAATCCCGAGCCGCCGCATCTGGGTGATCGACCGCATCCTGAAATGCCACCCAAGCTGCGTTCCACCCGCGGACGACTTCCTCGAAGGGGAAGCAGAGGACATGCTCAAACGCCTCGCCCGCGAGGGAAGGCAGATGGCGCTTGCGCATTACGACTTCGGCTATGGCGTCAAGGAAAAGGACGTGGCCGAAGGCGCCGCGCTCAGCCCGCACATTGCAGCCGTCATGGCACCGGGCGGCCTCATCCTGTCGCAACAGCCCCTCACCGGGTTCGAACAGATCGCCGGGCCCGACACCATCGACCCGGAGCGCTACCTCTTCTATCGAAAGTAGAATTGCGATCACGATTGCGCCCGTGCGCTTGCCATCGCGCGGGCGACCCCTCTACGGTCAACACCGATTCCAGGCGGGCTCCAGATCTGCCGGACCAACAGGAGTGTACGAATGACCTTTCTCAAGACGGCCCTCGCGGCCGCCCTCATGGTTGCGGCCACAGCCAGCCTCGCCGCCCCCCTCAAGCTCACGCCCGCAAGCCCGCAGCCATCCGGCCTGAAATCGGGCCTCGCGGTGAGCTACGCCTACCCGTCGGATGTCAAAACCCTTGGCAATGCCGAACGCGCCCTGCGCAAATCCAAACCCGGCACCCCGCTGACTGGGCTCGACTATCGCGACACAAACGACGGCGACATCACGCTGACGTCCAAGCGCGCGCACCACGTGGTCGCCAAGATCACGGGCTTTGTGCAGTTCGACGCGCCCGGAACTTACAATATCGACTTTCTGACCAATGACGGGCTGGACGCGAATATCGGCGGGCAACAGGTGGGCTATTTCAATGGTCGCCAATCCTGCCTGAGTACTCGCGCCGTTCAGGTCGAGGTGCCGTCGGCGGGCTGGTATCCGGTCGACATCGTCTATTTCCAGCGCGTCGGAACGTCGTGCCTGCACATGCGCGCGGGCAAGGGATCACCGGACTGGATGCCCAACACGGCGTTTGGCTACAAATAAAAGTCCCGAGGTGGGGACTGGAAGGGCGCGTTGATCGGGGGACAGCGCGCCCTTTTTCTTGCGGGTCGCGCGGCGGTGGTTTCGGGCCTCGAAACAACGAAAAGACGCCAGGGGCGCGGGCCTAAACCCTTGCCGTGCCGCAAGCAGCACATCCTGACGCCTCGTTGAACCTCATCATCCCCCCAGAGGGCGACTTTTTGGCCCAGCTTGCTCGGGGCGTTACCACCCGTCGCCGAGACTGCCTGACCGAAGCCACACCGCCTCCCGCTCCAACCCTGCTGACACCGTCCTTTCGCCACGTCCCTTTCGGAACCACACGATCCGACCTGCATCCGGTTGCCCGTTGATGGTCTGGCTTGAGTGTTACCACCAGTGTCTAGCCCCCAGTTTCAGTACCAATGATTTGAGTTTTCTCTAATAGGGTTTC
>CAZRUV010000014.1:0-43943 GCA_964603315.1 uncultured Rhodobacterales bacterium | reverse complement strand
AATCGGGCGGGTAGACATCCGTGGTCAGCCGCTCTTCGAACCCGTGCAACTGATCGGGACCGACAAAATGCATCTTGCCCGACAGACAGGTCTGGTAGCCGGCACGGCGCAGATGGTGCGCGTAGGTCGGAATGGACGACGCGAACTCGGCTGCATTGTCGTAGACGCCCGTGACGCTGGGCAACTGGCCGGACATGAACGACGCCCGCCCCGGCGCGCAAAGCGGCGAAGCGGTATAGGCGTTTGCAAAACGCGTGGACCGGGCCGCAAGCGCCTTGAGGTTCGGGGCATGCAGCCAGTCGGCCGGTCCGTCGGGGAACAAGGTGCCGTTCAGCTGATCCACCATGAATATCAGGATGTTGGGCTTGGTCATGCCGCCTCTCTGATCAGTTGGTCCAGTGCCCGCCGCATCGTGACCATCGCCGCTTTCGCCGTCATGCCATCCCCGAGGGCCGCGCGCAGGTACAGACCGTCAATCAGGGCCGCCAGCATCTGCGCATCTGCGTCTGCGGATGGGCTGAGCGGGCGCAAGGCGTGGCGCAGGTTGCTGTGCAGACGCCGTTGATAAAGATGCAAAAGCCGTTTGGTTTCGGGATGTGTCGCCGCCTGCGCATAAAGCGTCATCCAAGCGCCCACAGTCGCGGGATCAAAGGATGACGGCGCAAAGCTCGCCTCGATCAGCGCTTCGGCCCGCGCACGCGGCGTACGGGCCGCACGCAGCCCCGCCACAACCTCGGCGCCAAAGCCGCGCAGGATGTGCCGCATTGCCGCGAGGAAGATCTGGTCCTTGCCGCCAAAATAGTGGTGCGCCAGCGCCGACGACATGCCCGCGCGGCGCGCAATCTGGCTGACGGTGACGTCCAGTGTCCCCGCCGCCCCGATCTCTGCGATTGTGGCCCGGACCAGCGCATCGCGCCGGATCGGTTCCATCCCCACCTTTGGCATGACCACTCCTTTGTGCGGATACATGCCCTCGTTTTTATTGACTCGTCAATCAATAAAAACGGATTACAGCTTGGTCGCAGGGCTTGGCGGTGTGATCGCCGCCCGTTTCAGCACCGCCTCGCGCCAGGTGATATACGTCACCGCCCCGAGGATCAGGACGCCGCCCAGAATGACCCAGATGTCCACCGGCTCGGCAAAGACCAGCGCGCCCAGCAGCACCGCCCAGACCAGTTGCAGGAACGTCACGGGCTGCGTGACGGTCACCGGCGCCGCGGCAAAGGCCAGGGTCATCGTGTAGTGCCCCGCGGTGGCAAAACAGGCGACGACAAAGAGCAGCCCCAGATCGCCCCAGCTTGGCGTGACCCAGGTTGCAATGGCAAAGGGGGCAAGGCCAATGGTCACAAAGATCGACAGCATGGCGACGACGACCGCGGGTTTCGCCTCATCCGCCATGATCTTGGCCAGCAGGTAGGAGCCTGCGAACACCACCGCGCAGAACACCATGGCGATGTGGCCCGGCGCCACCTCGCGAAACCCGGGCCGCAGGATCACCGCCACCCCGATCAGCGCCACCACCACCGCCGCAATGCGCCGCGCGGCCAGCCGTTCGCCCAGAAACAGTGCGGCACCGATGCTGACATAGACCGGGGCGAGGTAGTTCATCGCTGTCACTTCGGCGATGGGAATGCGGGTCATGGCGTAAAACCACAGCATCACGCCCACCGAATGAAAGACGCCGCGCCAGCCAAACAGCCACCACTGCCGTCTTGTGATGGTCGCGGCACGCAAGGCCGGCAGCATCGGCAGCAGGAACACAAGCCCGAGGACATAGCGCAGGAACGCGGCTTCGGCGGGCGGCACGCGGCTGCCCATCACCTTGACCAGAGCCGTCACAGCGACAAAGCAAAACCCCGTCACCAGCATCCAGAAGATGCCCATCAGCGGATTCTGTGTGGGTGGCGTCATGGCCGCATCAAGCGGCAAAGCGTGCCCGGGCGCAACCTAGATCCAGAAGAGCAGCTTGAATGCAATGGCCCACATCGTCAGCGCAATGATCGCATCCAGCACCTGCCACGCCCGCGGCCTTGCAAACAGCGGCGCAAGCCCGCGCGCGCCGTACCCCAACGACGCAAAGAAGACGAAACTGGCCAGCACGGCCCCGGCGCCAAAGGCCAGCCGGTCCGGGTACTGCGCCGAGATCGACCCGATCAGAACAACGGTATCCAGATAGACATGCGGGTTCAGCCAGGTCAGGGCCAAAAGCGTCAGAACGGCCGAACGCAGGCTTTGAGTCTCCTGCCCGTCCGTTGTCAGAACATGCCCGCCGCGCCAGGCGGACCGCGCATTGATCCAGCCATACCACAGCAGAAACGCCGATCCGCCATAGCGCATCAGCGGTTCGAACCACGGCACCGCTTCGGCCAGCGCGCCAAACCCGGCCACGCCCGCAATGATCAGCACCGCATCCGACACCGCGCAGGTCAGGACCACAGGCAGCACATAGGCCCGCCGCAACCCTTGCCGCAGGACAAAGGCGTTCTGCGCGCCAATGGCGACAATCAGCGAAAGCGACAGCAAAAATCCGGGGACAAAAGAGGTCATGCGAGGGAGCCTGAAAAACGTCGCACCGGCCTATCGGCACAACCCCGCCGCGACAAGCGGATTTCAGCTATTCGTTTTTTGCACAGCAGGATTGCGCAGATGAACGAGGACATGCGCGTTGCGCATACCTATATCGCACCCACTCGAAGAAGACGTACTGCCAGCATTTGTCAGCTGTCACAGGTATCACGTTGATCTGATCATTGATGATTGGCGTATGACCTTACGACACCCATATGCTGGTCAACGATAACAAGGATGAAATCCGATGCTCGACGACACATACGCAGTAGATCTGACCAAGCAGGATCTTGAGTTGATCGAAGCCGCCCTGCAGACGCAGGAAAAGATCCTGTCGGTTCAAAGCCGCGCCGGAGGCAGTGCCGCGCGCGCCCGTTTGAATGACCTCAAGGGTCTGATGCGCCGCCTGCGCCGCCAGACACCCGCACCCACCGGTGCCGCGACCTCCAGCTGGAGCCAGACCGCCCGGTCGCTGTTCTTCTGACGGGCCTTTCCACTCACGAACGGATGCGCCGCTCTCACGATTGAGGGCGGCGTTTTTCTTGGCCGACTGCCGACCTCAGCGGGATTGAGGCGCGGACATAGTCCGGCGATCCGGCCGTTATGTCACAATGTCGGCCGCCACCACGATTGCTATGACCCCTTCAGCGCCGCACGAACCGGCGGCGGCGCTGTCAGGAGCGATCATGAACGTCTTGTTGATGGGGGCCTACGGTTTGATCGGCTGCAGCATTGCGCGGCAACTGCGGCAGGACGGGCACCATGTCATCGGCTTGGGTCGCGACCTTGCCACGGCGCGCCGTGTCCTGCCGGGCATCACGTGGCGGCAGGGCGACATGCGGCACATGACAGACGCGGCAGACTGGGCCCCTTACCTTGCAGGGGTGGAGGCCGTCGTGAACGCCGCTGGCGCTTTGCAGGACGGCCCGGACGACAGTGTTGAGGCGGTGCACCACCGCGCCGTGGCCGCCCTCGCGCGGGCCTGCGCGCCCGCTGCCATCCGGCTGGTCCAGATCTCTGCCATTGGCGTGTCGCCAGACGCCGATACCGCGTTCTTTCGGTCCAAGGCCCGGGGCGACGCGGCGGTGCGCGCCGCTGGCGCGCCGTACCAGATTTTCAGGCCGGGCCTTGTCCTGGCCCCGCACAGCTACGGCGGGACGGCCCTGTTGCGGATGCTTGCCGCCGTGCCGCTTATCCAGCCGCTTGCGCTGCCAGAGGCCAAAATCCAGACAGTCGCAGCCGACGACGTGGCCCGCGTCGTCAGTGCCGCCATCAATGGCGTCCTGCCGGACGGGCTGGAGGCGGATCTGGTCGAGGACACGCCCCACACGCTGCGCGATCTTGTTGGCCAGATGCGGCACTGGCTGGGCACCGGCGCGGCACGGCGCGAGATCGTCATACCCGACCGCGTCACCACACTCATCGCTCATGTGGCGGACGGGTTGGGCCGCCTTGGCTGGCGTTCGCCGCTGCGCACGACATCCATCAAGGTTCTGGCAAATGGCGTGACCGGCAAACCGGCCGACCTGACCCCGTTCGGATTGGCCGGCATGCGCCCCCTGTCCGAAACGCTCGAGGCGATGCCCGCGCGCGCCGAGGACCGGCTTTTTGCACGCATGGCCCTGCTGGCGCCAGTGATCCTGACCACGCTCGCCATGTTCTGGTTCCTGTCCGGCGCAATCGCGATCCTGTATGTGAACACGGCCGCACATGTCCTTGAAAGCGCGGGATGGGCACATGGCCTCGCTGTGGCAAGCGTGCTGTTCTGGGCGGTGATCGACATCCTCGTCGCCGCAGCCCTGATCTATCGCCCATGGGCAAAGGCCGCCTGCTGGGCCGCGGTTCTGGTCAGCCTGATCTATCTGCTGGGCGCCAGCCTCGTGACACCGCAGCTCTGGCTCGATCCGTTGGGGCCTCTGGTCAAGGTGCTGCCCGGCCTCGTTCTGGCCGTCGTCGCGCGGATCACATTGGAGACGCGGTAATGGACTGGATTGATCTTGTCCGGGTGCTGCATGTGCTGGGGGCCTGCGTGCTGATCGGCACCGGCAGTGGCATCGCCTTTTTCATGCTTATGGCCCACCGCACGGGCGACGCGGTTGCCATCGCCCATACGGCCAATGTCGTCGTGGTCGCGGATATGCTGTTCACGGCCACGGCGGCGACCCTGCAACCGATCACCGGCTATGTTCTGGCACGGGCCGTGGGGTGGCCATTCACCGAAGGATGGCTGGCACTGTCCCTTGTGCTCTACGTCCTGATCGGGGTGTTCTGGCTGCCGGTCATCGCCATCCAGATCCGGATGCGGGATGAGGCACGGGCTTCTGCGCGCTCCGGAACGCCGCTGACCCCGCGCTATTTCCGCCTTTTCCGGGTCTGGTTTGCCTGCGGCATCCCCGCCTTTACGGCCATCATCGTGCTGTTGTGGCTGATGACGATCCGCCCGGCTGTCCCGCCCCTGTTTGGCTGACCGCGACCGAAAAACGCCGCCCTCAAGGCAATGAGGGCGGCGCAATACGTTTCGTAACCGTGTCGATCAACCGACCAGCGCGTTGTCGTCGCGTTTGACCACAACGATCGACGAACGCGGCAGCGATCCTTCGCCGTCCGGGAAAGGTGCGCCGGGGTGCTGGATGCCCACGAACATCGTGCGCCGATCCGCCGACCAGGTCAGGCCCGTCACCTCGCACCCGTTGGGACCGGTCAGAAAGCGCCGGATTTCCCCGGTGACCGGATCGCCCGCGAGCATCTGGTTGTTGCCCATCCCTGCGAAATCACCTTCGTTGTCATCATCCCCGTCGGTCTGGATCCAGATCAGACCGCTCGAGTCGATCTGCATCCCGTCCGGCGAGTTGAAAAGGTTGCCCGCATTGATGTTCGCCGACCCGGCATAAAGCCCCTCGCTGTGCACCGTCGGGTTGCCCGCCATCACATACAGATCCCAGTCAAAGGTCGACGCCCCGTGGTCGTCATTATGCGGACGCCACCGCACGATCTGGCCATAGCGGTTGACCTCGCGCGGGTTGGGCGCGTTGGGCACCATGGGCTCACCTGCGGCGTTCGTGCGCACGTTGCCGTCATCATCCAGCGCGCCCCGGCGCGAGTTGTTGGTCAGGCAGCAATAGGCCTCGACCGCCGTCGGATTGACCGCAATCCATTCCGGCCGGTCCATGGTGGTCGCACTGACCTCGGTCGCGGCGATCCGGGTGAAGACGGCGATTTCCGCTTCGGACATGCCCGTGTCCTCCGGCGTCAGCGCGATCCACGAGCCCGTGCCGTCGTCGTTGAACTTGGCCACGTGCAACTGCCCGTCACTCAGCAGGGTCGACGTGTCACCACCGGGCACATAGACCCCGGCAGACACCCACTTGTACATGTACTCGCCGCGCTCATCGTCGCCCATATACACGACCACGCGGCCGTCCGGCGCCAGCGCATAGGCAGCGTTCTCGTGTTTGAACCGGCCCAGCGCCGTATGCTTTACGGGCGTCGCGTCCGGGTTCCACGGATCAATCTCGACGATGTAGCCCGCGCGATGCGGCTCGTTCGGGTTCTTGGAGATGTCGAAACGGGCATCAAAACTGTGATAGTTGTAGCGCCCCGGGTCCACCTTGGTCGACACGCCGTAGCGTTTGAAACCCGCTGCGTGCACCTCACTCAGGTCCGTCTCTTCCGTGGTGCCGAAGTACCCGTTGAAGTTCTCTTCACACGTCAGATACGTGCCCCACGGCGTGCGACCCGACCCACAGTTGTTGAACGTGCCCAGCGAGGCGGTGCCCGTGGGATCGGCCTCCGTTTTCAGCAGGTCGTGCCCCGCCGCAGGCCCGTCAATGACCATCGGCGTGCGATGGTGAATGCGCCGGTTGTACGGGCTGTCGACGACAACCTCCCAACCGTCCGCGCCTTCCGTCACCTCCATGACGCTCACGCCCTGGAAATTCTGCAGGCGCACGACGTCATCGGCCGACATCGACTTGCCCTCCTGCGCGGCGGCGAGGTTGATCTTGGGGTTCGGGTACTCGCTGTTGACCACCAGCAATTCGGTGTCGCCCTGATTGAACAGTTCCATCCCATCGGTGTTCTCACCGAACACGCGGTCCGACCCTTCGGTCGGCACGCCTGTGGCCGCATCAAAGGCCGGCGCATCCGAAAAGAGCGGGTCGCCCCACCGCACAAGCGTGTGCCAGTTGTAGCCCGGGGGCACGTGAACGGTGCCGTCCGTCTGCGGCGCCAGCTGTTCAAAGGCAAAGCGCGACGTGCTCGCCATCGCGGTCGATCCCTTGAGCAGACCCGTCCCCATCACGGCCGCACCCGACCCAAAGGCCAGCACGCCCCCCAGAAACCCGCGCCGCGACACGGCACGTTCGACCACGCGGTCAAAATCCTGCACGGTTTCGCGGGGAAAATTCAGTTCGTCCCACTCGTCAAAGGACAAATCCTGCTGGTCAATCTGTGTTATATCCATGCTTCCTGTCTGGTGGCGATCAATTGTATTCGCACGCCGTGAATCTGGCGCTGGACGAGGCGTAGGGGCTTCGTTTTACAGAAACATGACAGTTACGCAGGTCACGCCGTTTCGAATGAAATTTTCCGACGGCGCACCGTTATCCAAATCGAAAAACGATCCGCCACACCCTTTACCACTGCGCAAGACGGGAGACACCGGTCGCGCAAAGTCCCAACGCCCGGGCCGATACGACCTGGCGGCGAATCGCGCTATGGTAGCATGAATTTCCGTTTTGCCATGGGCCCCGGGCGCATGCGCGCTGAAGAACCGGTGCTTTGACCTCTGTTCTTTCCGGCCCACCCCGACCTTGCGCGTCACATGCCGTGACGCGCCGCAGCCAAAAAACGAACCCGGCGCGTCAGCCCTCCAGCTGCGCCATCACCTCGTCGGACGCTTCGAAATTGGTCGTCACGCGCTGCACGTCGTCGTCATCCTCAAGCGCGTCGATCAGCTTCATCAGCTTTTCCATCGCTTCCAGATCCATCTCGGTCGTGGTGGTGGGGCGCCACACCAGCTTGGTGCTCTCGCTCTCGCCCAGTTCCGCCTCCAATGCGTTCGACACATCGTTCAGGTCCGTGTCTGCGCACCAGATGACATGCCCGTCTTCCGCGCTTTCCACGTCCTCGGCACCGGCCTCGATCGCCGCCATCATCACCGTATCCGCATCCCCGGCCTCCGCCGGATAGGTCACCTCACCCTTGCGCTCGAACATGAACCCGACCGAACCCGTTTCGCCCAGATTTCCGCCGTTCTTGGTAAAGGTCGACCGCACGGTCGAGGCGGTCCGGTTGCGGTTGTCCGTCATCGCCTCGACGATGACCGCCACGCCATTGGGGCCATAGCCCTCATAGCGGATCTCTTCGTAATCCTCGCCATCCCCGGCCTGGGACTTCTTGATCGCGCGCTCGATATTGTCTTTGGGCATGGATTGGCCCTTGGCCTCCTTGACGGCGAGGCGCAGGCGCGGGTTCTTGTCGGGGTCCGGATCGCCCATCTTGGCGGCGATGGTGATCTCCTTGGACAGCTTGGAAAACAGCTTGGCCCGGATCTTGTCCTGCCGTCCCTTGCGGTGCTGAATGTTTGCCCATTTTGAATGGCCTGCCATGGCTGCCTCCTCACGGTCCAGATCGCGTCGGCGCTGCTATACGGCAAGGGCGGCACAAGGGGCAAGGCCACCTTGTGCAGCGGCGCAGGGCGGGTGCGCGTCGCCTGCGGGCGCGGGCAGGCTACACTTGGGCGCAATCAGAAAGGAGGCGACCATGGGCGTGATGATCAAGGGGCAGTATCAGGTCGAAGACCCCGGCCCCGATACCACAACGCAGGGCGCCTACGAACGGGCGCGCAGCAGCCTGCGCAACTGGATCACGGCCGAAGGTCCGTTCACGCCCCAACCCGGGCGCTACCACCTCTTTGTCGCGTGGAACTGTCCGTGGGCGCATCGCACGCTGCTCGCGCGGGCCGTGCTGGGGCTGCAGGACGCCATTTCGGTCAGCACCGCCCTGCCCCGCCGCACCGATCAGGGGTGGGTCTTCGACGCCGAACCGCTCTTGGGGGCACATGCGCTCCACGAAGTCTACGCCCGCCAGAACCCGCCCTACACCGGCCGGATCACCGTGCCCGTTCTCTGGGACAAGGACACCTGTCAGATCGTGTCGAATGAAAGTGCCGACATCACCCGTATGCTCAGCCTCGCCTTCGACCCCGCCCGTCGCCTTGTCCCGCCCGACCTTGAGGCGGACATCGACGGGTGGAACAGCACGATCCACACGCGCATCAACAACGGTGTCTACCGCGCCGGCTTTGCGCGGACCCAAGGTGCCTATGACGACGCGGTCCACCATCTTTTTGATGCGCTCGACTTGCTCGACGCACATCTCGCCGACAAAACCACGCTGATCGGCGACACCCTGACCGAGGCGGACCTGCGCCTGTTCCCGACCCTCGCCCGCTTTGATGTTGCCTATCACTACGCCTTCAAATGCAACCTCGCCAAACTCAGCGATTACGCGCACCTCTGGGACTATGCCCGCGCGCTCTACACCGTGCCCGGTGTCGCCAACACCGTCACCTTCGACATCTACAAGGCCGGGTATTTCTCGCCATCAGAACTGCGCAATCCCTTGGGCATCATCCCCGCTGGCCCGCGCGTGGACTGGTCGGCCCCGACGCAACGCCAGATCACCCTGCCCTGACGCCACGCGCGCGCCTTCCGCAACGCCGTACGCACTGTTAACCCGAGGCGG
The DNA here is from genome assembly GCA_964603315.1 of uncultured Rhodobacterales bacterium. GTDB lineage: Bacteria > Pseudomonadota > Alphaproteobacteria > Rhodobacterales > Rhodobacteraceae > Tateyamaria. The sequence goes on along the minus strand of CAZRUV010000014.1, from coordinate 34,628 downwards.
CGTGCACACAGGCGGTGTACAGCCTGTGCACAGGTTGTGTACGGCCTGTGATCGGCCCAAATCCCCGTCAACACCTGTAAAACAAGGGTAAACGCCATCCCGAATCACACGGGCACGGAAAACCGCTGGCGACCGCCGTCCGCAGCCCCTAGCCTACGGCCATGACGACGGACCAAATCATCCTCTTTTCGCTCTTCGGGGCGGTGTTCGCCCTCCTGCTATGGGGTCGCTTCCGCTACGACATTGTGGCCTTTACCGCGCTCATGGCGGGCGTCGTGCTGGGCGTGGTCCCGACCAAGGATGCGTTCTCGGGATTTGGCCATCCGGCCACGCTGGTCGTGGCCCTTGTGCTGGTCGTGTCGGCCGGGCTCGTGCGGTCTGGCGCGGTGTTTCTCATCACCCGCACGCTCGTGGACGCCTCTCGCTCGCTGGGGGCGCATATCACGCTGATGGGTGCCGTTGGTGGCGTCCTGTCGGCCTTCATGAACAACGTGGCCGCCCTCGCCCTGCTGATGCCCGTCGACATCCAGACCGCCCGCAAGGCAGGCCGCAGCCCGGGCCTCAGCCTGATGCCGCTCAGCTTTGCAACCATCCTGGGCGGTATGGTCACGCTGATCGGCACACCCCCCAACATCATCATCGCCGCCATCCGCGAGGAATCGCTGGGCGCCCCCTTTCGCATGTTCGACTTCGCCCCGGTCGGAGGGGCCGCGGCCATTGCGGGGCTGGCCTTTGTCGCCCTGATCGGCTGGCGCCTGATCCCCGCACGCAACAGCGACGCCGCCCCGGACGAGGCGCTGTCGGAATATATCGCGGAGTTGACCGTTCCCGCGGGATCGAAGCTGATCGGCCAGCGTGTGGCCGAGCTTGAAGCGGACGCCGACAAGGCCGACGTCGCCATCATCGGCCTCATTCGCGACGGCAAACGCCGTTATGGCCGCGCCCAGAATTCCGTTTTGAAAGAAGGGGATGCGCTGGTTCTCGAAGCCACACCGGACGCGCTGGACGAATTCCGGTCCGCGCTCAGCCTCGCGGTTGCCGATGCCAAACGCGAAGAGAAACTGCGCGCCGGTGGCGACGGGGTGGAGGTGATCGAGGTGGTCGTGACCGATCAATCCCGCCTGATTGGTCGGACCGCGCAGGCCGTCGGTCTCAGTTGGCGCCAGTCCACCGTGCTGATGGGGATTTCGCGCGGGGGCAAACGCATCACCAAGCAGATCCGCAAGACGCCCGTGCGCGCCGGTGACATCCTGCTGTTGCTGGTGCCGCGCGACACCGGAACGGACGTCACCGCATGGCTTGGCTGCCTGCCGCTGGCCGAACGCGGTCTGGCCGTGACGGCGGACGACAAGGTGTTGCTGGCCATCGGTCTGTTTCTGGGGGCTGTGGTCGCGGCAAGCCTTGGGCTGATCTACCTGCCTGTGGCGCTCGGCCTCGTCGTGGTGGCGTATGTGCTGTCGCGGATCGTACCCCTCTCCGAACTTTACACACATATCGAATGGCCGGTGGTCGTGCTTCTGGGGTCCATGATCCCGCTCGGTGCGGCGCTGGAAAGCTCGGGTGGAACAGAGCTTATCGCGGGCTGGCTCGTCAATCTCACGGACGGCATGCCGGCCTGGGCTGTGCTGACGGTGCTGATGGTGGTGACCATGAGCCTGTCGGACGTGCTCAACAACACCGCAACGACCATCGTCGCGGCCCCCGTGGGCATCCAGATGGCGCAATCGCTCGGCGTCTCGCCCGATCCGTTCCTGATGGCGGTCGCCGTGGCCGCGAGCTCGGCCTTTCTGACCCCGATCGGGCACAAGAACAACACGCTCATTCTGGGTCCCGGCGGATACGCGTTTGGCGACTACTGGCGGATCGGATTGCCACTCGAGGTGATCGTGGTCGCCGTTTCGATCCCCGCCATCCTCGTGTTCTGGCCGCTCTGAGCCTTGGCGCAGGCGGAAAACGATACGTTTTCCGGCCCGTTTTCCGTGTCGGAAAACGGTTTGCCCAAGCGTCAGCATTGCGCCCACGGGTTCCGCATGGGTAACGTCGCCCGAGGGAGGACGTTATGGACATTCTGATCAACGTGGTGCTGCCGCTGTCGCTGGCAATCATCATGCTCAGCCTCGGCATCGGCCTGACCGTCGCCGACTTTGCCCGCGTGCTCAAGGCGCCCAAGGCCTTTGCCGTGGGCGCCATTGCCCAGGTCGTTCTGTTGCCGATCGTGGCCTTTGGCATTGTCAGCGTCTTTGGCCTGCCGCCGGAACTGGCGGTTGGCATGATGTTGCTCAGCTTTTGCCCGGGCGGCGTCACCTCGAATATGGTGGCCAAGCTGGCGCGGGGTGACGTTGCCCTGTCGGTCTCGCTCACAGCGGTGATCAGCCTTTTGAGCCTTTTGACCGTGCCCGCCCTCACCGCGTGGTCCGTCGCCCATTTCATGGGCGACACGGCCCCGCCCGTGTCTGTCACGTCGCTCACGATCGCGGTCTTTGTCATCACCACGCTGCCTGTCGCCATCGGGGTCGGCATTCGCCATTTTGCTCCCGGTGTCGCGACCCGGATCGACGGCCCACTGTCCGCCATCGCCACCGTCCTGTTTGTCGTGATCGTTGTGGCCGCGCTGGCAGGCAACTGGGACATCTTCACAACCAACCTGCCGACCCTTGGTCCAGCCCTCGTGACGCTCAACGTCCTGCTTCTGATCGCCGGTCTGGTTCTCGCCCGCCTCGCGACACTGGCCTGGCAACAAGCCAAGACGATCAGCATTGAAACCGGCATCCAGAATGCCACGCTCGGGATCACCCTGGCCGCCTTGATCTCGGGTCAAAGCGAAGGGTTCAGCGCCATGGCCCTGCCTTCGGGTGTCTACGGCATCACCATGTATCTCGTCGCACTCCCATTTGTCCTGTGGTTCCGCCGCCGCTGAAAGGAAAGCTAACATGGATCAGGCAGACGCAATCATCGTCGGCTCCGGCCTCGCAGGCCTGACCGCCGCCGCCGAACTGGCCGACCGTGGCAAGCGGGTGATCATCGTTGACCAGGAACCGCGCGGCTTTCTGGGGGGGCAGGCGTTCTGGTCGCTCGGTGGCCTCCTGATGATCGACACGCCCGAACAGCGCCGCATGGGCATTCGAGACAGCCGCGAGTTGTGCCTGAACGACTGGATGGGCAGTGCCCAGTTCGACCGGCCCGAAGACGCCATGCCCCGCAAATGGGCTGAGGCCTATATCGACTTTGCCGCGGGCGAGATGCGGCCCTGGTTGCATGCCATGGGCCTGCGCTGGTTCCCGGTTGTGGGATGGGCCGAGCGCGGCGGTGGCTTTGCCAACGGGCACGGCAATTCGGTCCCGCGCTTTCACATCACCTGGGGCACCGGTCCCGGCATCATCGAGCATTTCGTGCGCCGCTGCGAAGAGCATGAGCGCGCCGGGCTGATCCAGTTCAACTTTCGCCACCAGGTCGACCGGATCGACATGGAAAATGGGGCTGCCAAGGGGGTAAGCGGCACCCGCCTTGCCGAAGACGCCGCCGAACGCGGCCAGAAAACCAATCGCGACCCCGTAGGCGACTTTGCGCTGCGGGCCCCATCCGTCATTGTTACATCGGGCGGCATCGGCGGCAATTTCGATATGGTCCGCAAGGTCTGGCCCACGGACCGCCTCGGACCCGCGCCCAAGGACATGGTCGCAGGCGTGCCGGCACATGTGGACGGGCGCATGATTGGCATATCCGAGGCCGCAGGCGGACACGTCATCAACGGCGACCGCATGTGGCACTACACAGAGGGGGTCAAGAATTGGGACCCGATCTGGCCTGCGCATGGCATCCGGATCCTGCCGGGCCCTTCGTCGATGTGGTTTGACGCGGAAGGCAATCGCTTTGCGCCGCCCGCCCTGCCCGGTTTCGACAGCATGGGCACGCTGCGCGAAATCCTCGCCACGGGCTATGAATACAGCTGGTTCGTCTTGACCCAAAAGGTCATCAAAAAGGAATTTGCCCTCTCCGGTTCGGAACAAAACCCTGATTTCACGTCGAAAAAGTGGTCAGAGGTGATCAAGCAACGGATCCTGGCCGGCAAAAGCGCCACCGGCCCGGTTGAGGCATTCAAGGAACGGGGCGAGGATTTCGTCGTCGCAAATGATCTGTCCACGCTCGTACGGGGCATGAACCAGATCGCGGGCGGCAACCTGATTGATGAGGACAAGCTGCGCCGCCAGATCGAGGCGCGCGATGCACAAGTGGACAATCCGTTTTCGAAGGATGCGCAGATGATGGCGATCCACGCGGCGCGCAACTATCGGGGCGACAGGCTGATCCGAACGGCCAAACCACACAAGTTTCTTGATCCGGCCAACGGGCCGCTGATCGCCGTGAAACTGCATATTCTGACCCGCAAAACCCTTGGCGGATTGCACACCAATCTCGACAGTCAGATGATTGGTGCGTCGGGCGAATTGGTGCCGGGGCTGTTCGCCGCTGGCGAAGTCGCGGGCTTCGGCGGCGGCGGTTATCATGGCTACAACGCGCTGGAAGGCACGTTCCTTGGCGGCTGCATCTTCTCAGGGCGCAACGCGGGACGCAGCAAGGCGATTGCCTGAGGCTAGAGGCACTCTGCCAGTGTCTCCGCCATATTGCGGATCAATTGAGGGTAGAGGGTCGCCCCCGGTTTCAGGTCGGCGCCCAGCGGATCAACTACACCGCTGCCAGCGGTCGCGCCGTCCAGGACAGTCGCCACGAGGCCGGGGTTGAACTGCGGTTCGGACAGCACGCAATTGATGCCTTCATCTCGAATGCGCGCCTGCACTTCGGCAATCCGGACCGGGCTGGGATCAGAGGCGTCGCCAAGTGAAATCGCGCCTGCAGCAGGGAACTCGAAGTCGCTTTCGAAATACTGATAGGCGTCGTGGAACACGACAAAGCTGCCCTCTCGCACCGGTTCCAGCGTCGCGTTCACTTCGACCGCGAGAGCGTCCATCTCCGCGCGCGCTGCGGCTGCGTTGGCGGAATAGACTTCCGCATTGTCCGGGTCCGCTGCAGACAGCTGCGCAGCAATCGCGTTCAACCAGGCGCTTGCATTTTCAACGGACAGCCACGCGTGCGGGTCGTGGTCACCATGATCGTGGTCTTCCGCCATTGCGCCTTCATTCTCATGATCGTCAGCGTCTTCGTCATGCGCTTCGAACAGCGCATCCTCGCGGATATCCAGCAACTTGGTGCCGTTCACCTCGAGAAAGCTGGTCACCGTCGCATTCACGGCCAGAGTCGCAATCGCATCTTCCATCCAGGGTGTCAGGTCCTCCCCCATCCAGAACACGATGTCGGCGTCCTGCAACGACGCCGCTTCGGACGGGCGCAGGCTGTATTCATGCGGCGATGCACCGGGCTGCACGATCAGTTCGGGCGTCCCGACACCTTCCATGACCCGCGCCACCAGCGAATGCACCGGCGCAATGTCGACCGCGACAGCCGGAGCCTCTGCCAGGGCCGCGCCCCCCATCAGCATTGCGGTGGCAGACATCGACAGCAGATTTTTGGGCATGATGACCCTCACAATGTGATTGTATAACATTTCATTCGGCTGTATCGGTGCCCGAACATCATGACAAGCAAAAACCAGAACACGGATGGCGGGATGCAGACTTCGCCGGGCTTTGAAAAGCACAACCATGCCCGCTGTGTCGGGCAGGCGCTGGCTCAGGCCGAGAAACGCAGCGCGCGTGAGGGGCTGCGGCTGACACCTGTGCGGCGCAAGGTGCTCGAATTGCTCTTGCAAGAGCACCGCGCGTTGGGGGCTTACGCCATTCTGGATCTTTTGCGGGATGCCGGGTTCGGCTCGCAGCCACCGGTGGCCTACCGGGCACTCGATTTCCTTTCCGAACACGGGTTTGTGCACAAGATCGAGCGGCTGAATGCCTTTGTCGCCTGCGCGCATCCCGGTCAGAGCCACTCGCCCGCATTCATGATCTGCCGCCTCTGTGACGCGGTTGCAGAAACGCAATCCGCCGCCGCCAAAGGCGCGCTTGGCGACGCCGCGCGTGCTGCCGGGTTTCAGATCGAAAAGACCGTGGTCGAAGCCGAAGGCATTTGCCCCGCCTGCGTGGAACAGACCAGCCTATGAGCCTGATAAACGTCCATAATCTCAGCGTCGCCTATGGCGCAAACACCGTGCTGCGCCATGTGGCGCTGACCGTGGAGCCGCGCGAGATCGTGACGATTGTCGGGCCCAATGGCTCGGGCAAGACAAGCCTCTTGCGTGCTATCATCGGCGCAACCGCCCCGACCGAGGGCACGATAACGCTCAAACCCGGCCTGAAAATCGGATATGTGCCGCAGCGGCTGCAAATCGATCAGACCCTGCCCATCACGGTCGAACGCCTCATGACGCTGACCGACCGCGTGTCGCGCGCTGTCTGTACGGCGGCGCTGGACGCGGCAGGCGTACCGGACCTCTTGAAACGGCAGATGTCGCAACTGTCCGGCGGGCAGTTTCAGCGTGTTCTGTTGGCGCGCGCCCTGATCAACCGTCCGGAAATCCTGTTGCTTGACGAGGCGACGCAAGGCTTGGACCAGCCCGGCTCCGCCGCGTTCTACCGCCAGATCGAGGCGGTGCGGAACGACACCGGTTGCGCCGTCCTGATGATCAGCCACGATTTGCACGTGGTGATGAGCGCCTCGGACAGGGTCATTTGCCTAAACGGTCATGTCTGTTGCGAGGGATCACCGGCTGTTGTGGCCTCCGCACCGGAATATCGGGCTCTTTTTGGCGCAGGCACCGGCGGCGCGCTGGCGCTTTACCGGCACGAGCACGACCATGACCACAGTCAACACCACGAGGCGGCCGAATAGTGCTGGACGATTTCATGATGCGCGCGACGCTGGCCGGAATTGGCGTCGCCCTGGCTGCCGCTCCCTTGGGCTGTTTTGTCGTGTGGCGGCGCATGGCCTATTTCGGGGACGCAACCGCTCATGCGGCGATCCTCGGCGTGGCGCTGTCGCTGACCTTTCAGATGTCCATCTTTCCCGGCGTGCTGGCGGTGGCCCTGATCATGGCGCTCACCGTTACGCTGCTGTCTGGGCGCGGCTACGCAATGGACACGCTGCTGGGCGTGCTGGCGCATTCCGCACTGGCTTTTGGGCTGGTGGCCGTGTCGTTCCTGTCCGGCGTCCGGATCGATCTGATGGCCTACCTGTTTGGCGACATTCTCGCGGTGTCGCGTACGGATCTGGCAGTGATCTGGGGCGGGGCCGCGATGGTGGTGGCGTTGCTGCTATGGCGGTGGTCGGCCTTGCTGACCTCAACCCTGAACGAGGAACTGGCCTATGCCAGCGGCCTCAACCCAAGGCGCGAACAACTGATCCTGACCCTGTCACTGGCCATTACCGTCGCGGTCGCGATCAAGGTCGTCGGGGTGTTGCTGATCGCCGCATTGCTGATCATCCCGGCGGCCGCTGCACGGGGTCTTGCCCGCACACCCGAGGCCATGGCCGTGATCGCGGCCGCCATTGGCGTGGTCTCCGCAACGAGCGGTCTGCGTGCCGCTTACATCTTTGACACACCGGCGGGGCCGTCCATCGTCTGCGTGGCTGCCGCTCTCTTTGCGGTCCTCAACTTGCTCGGGTGGCGCAGCCAGCGGCCAATCTGATCAGATCCATCGCAGACGATAGCGATCTCAACTGAAACATGAGATATGATCCGCACTCACTTGAAAACAATATTTTTTCAGGAAAATCACAATGGCCAGATGAACGGAATGACAGCCGAGGCCAGCAGGCCAACACTCAGGTTCAGCGGAATGCCGACACGCATGAAATCGGTGAACCGGTATCCCCCCGGCCCGTAGACCAGCATGTTTGTCTGATATCCGATTGGCGTCGCGAACGAGGCTGAGGCCGCCACCATCACGGCCACGACAAGCGGGCGCGCATCTATGCCGAGGGCTTCGGCCAGGCCAATTGCAATCGGGGTCACAACCACGGCCACTGCGTTGTTCGAAACAAGCTCCGTCAGCACGGACGTCAGCAGATAAATGGCCCAGACAATCAGGAACGGTGGCAGCATCGCCAATCCGGGCGCCACGGCTTCGACAATCATCGTGACGGCACCAGACGCCTCCAGCGCGGCCCCGATCCCGAGCATTGCGAAGATAAGCGCAAGCAAGCGCCCATCGACAAAGGAAAACGCCTCGTCCGCGTCGATGCAGCGCGTGACCAGCACAACCGCGACGGCGAGCACAGACAGCAACAGGATCGGTGCTACCCCGAGAGCCGCGAGGACCACGATGCCCAGAAGCGCGAGCAGAACGATTGGCGCGTGCCCGCGCCGAAAGGCGCGGCTGGTCGGACGCGCCACGTCGACCATGTCCATGTCCGCGGCAAGGCGCTGGATGTCTTCAGGTGCACCTTCCAGCAACAGCGTGTCGCCCACCTTGACCACCAGGTCGTCCAGTTGGCGGCCGATATTCTGGTTCCGGCGGTGCACGGCGAGCGGGTAGACGCCATAGCGCCGCCTGAGCCGCATCGCCCCGAGCGACCGCCCGATCATCTTGCACCCCGGTGTAATCAGCACTTCGACAGTAGTGGTTTCGACCGCCCCAACCTGATCCAGCCGCTTGAGCTCCTTGTTGCGCTGCAGGCTCAACAGTTCTGTCATCTGCGTGCGCAGCACCACACGGTCACCGACCTGCAGTTCCACACCCGCCAGATTCCGGCGCAGCGACGCGTCACCCCGGATCACGTCGATCAGCCGCACGCCGTCACGCTTGAACAGCTGAACCCCCAGAACCTCGCGCCCGATCAGGTTCGACTCCGGTGGGATCACGGCCTCGGTAAAGAATTTCATCTTGCTTCGATCGCTCAGCAACCCGGCGAGGCTGTCGCGGTCCGGCAGCAACAAAGGGCCCAGAAAGCGCAGATAGACCATGCCCCAGATCACAAGGATCACACCCAGGGGCGTGACCTCGAAAATGGTGAAAGGGGCCATGCCCTGCGTGCGGGCAACACCGTCCACAAGAAGGTTGGTGGACGTTCCGATCAAGGTCAGGGTTCCACCCAGGATCGCGGCATAGCTCAGCGGAATAAGCAGCCGCGATGGCGCCAGCTCCATGGTTTTGGCCAGTTGGGTAAAGACCGGGATCATCACCACCACCACGGGCGTGTTCGACACAATCGCCGAACTGACGATGACAAATGCCATGAGGAGCGCAATCGCGACAACCGGATTGCTGCGCGCCTGACGGTCCGCGATGCCGGTAAACGCCTCCAGCGCGCCGGTCCGCACCAATGCGCCCATGATGATGAACATCGCCGCGATGGTCCACGGGGCCGGGTTCGACAACACCGCAAGCCCCGCCTCATAGGGCAGCGCGCCTGAGGCAAGCATCAGCGAAACACCACCAATCGCGACAACTTCAGCCGGCAGGCTTTCCCGCAAAAACAGGACGAACATGATGCCCACAACCGTAAGCGTCAGGATGGCATTGCCGGTTTGGCCTAGCTCAATCAGTCCCATGCGATCTCTCTGGTCCTGCGACTGCTCAGCGGGCAGTGTCACCCATTGCCGCGCCCGCATCAAGCGGTGCTTTGCGCGGCTGCACAAGGTACATGCCCAGTAGCATCAACCCAAGGGCCAACCAGATCACGGCGGGATAGGCTTCGGCCAGGATCACCCGCGCCCAGAACACGCCAAAGAGCGTGACAAGAAAGCTGACCTGAACGGCAAAGACCGGCCCGGCCTGCCCCACCAGCCAGACATAGCCTGCATAGACCAGCACATGGGTCACGGCACTCAGCACCTGCGCGATGTCAGCCGCGCCGTAGGGCGGCAGCGGGTCAATCCATTGCCCGGTTGCAAGGGCCAGGGGCAAGGCGATCAAGGTGCCAACCAGCGACGCGCCCCAAAGCACCTGCACCGGCCCAAGGCCTGCCGTTCCCCAGCGGGCGACGTAGTTCCCCTCGAATGCGTAAAACAGACCCGAAATCAGCCCGACAACCACCCAGAACACCGGGATGGCGCCGCTCGTCTGCGCGCCGGGCAGGACAATCAGCAAAACGGCGACAAGCCCGACGATCAGCCCTGCGAAACGCCGCCTGTCAAACCGGTCAAGGCCCAGCGAAAGCGCGATGGGGAAGGCCCAGATGGGGATCATGCTCAGCAGGATGGACAAGACGCCGGAAGGCAGGTGCACCGCGGCCTGATAGCTCGCCGTGTTCGGCAGGACCGAGCCGATCAGCGCGATAATGACATAGACCCGCATATGTGCCGCGCCGAACGGCAGTCGCAAGCCCAAGGGCAGCGCGAGGGCGCTCATCACGAGACATCCAATCGCCATCTGCCAAAAGAGCAGACCGAAGTGTTTGTAACCCGTGCTGACCGCGATCTTGGTCAGCGGCATGGTCAGCCCCCAACCTGCGCCCAGCGTGATCAGCACAAGGACCAGCCAGGCCCGCCGTCGCGCCGTCATGGCCCGGCTTGCGGCAAGTGCCCGCCCTGACGGACCATTTCGATGCGGGTTGCGCGCCCGTCCGGGCCCACCTCGACATAGACGCCCGACAGGGTCACCTCGCCCAAAGCTGGCGAAAACCGCTCTTTCGGCATGCCCGTGATGAAACGGCGCAAGGGTTCGTCCCGCTGCATGCCGATCACGGAATGATAGTCACCGCACATGCCCGCGTCCGTGAGATAGGCGCATCCCTTGGGCAGGATCATCGCGTCGCCGGTGGGCACATGGGTGTGCGTACCAACCATCAGGCTTGCGCGCCCGTCACACCAATGGCCCATGGCCATCTTTTCCGACGTCGCCTCGCAATGAAAATCGATCAGGGCCGCATCCACGGCCCCGCCCAGAGGATGCGCGCGAAAGATCGATTCAAGCGCCGAAAACGGATCGTCAAAGGGCCGCTTCATGAAGACTTGCCCCAAAGCCTGTGCCACCAGAACCTTCCGCCCGTTCACAGAAAATACACGTGCACCCTTGCCTGGGGCGGCTTTCGAGAAATTCAGCGGCCGCAGGATACGTGGCTCGGTTTCAATGAATTGCAGCATATCCTTCTGATCAAAGGCATGATCGCCCAACGTGACACAATCCGCCCCCGCATCCAGCAGTGCCTTTGCGTGGGAAGCGGACAAGCCCATGCCGGACGTTGCGTTTTCCCCATTCACCACCACAAAATCGAGCGCCCAGTCCGCCCGCATCCCTGGCAAATGGTCCGCAATGGCCTGCCGCCCGGCCCGGCCCATGACATCGCCTAGAAAGAGTATCTTCATACATAGCCCATATGCCGTGTCCGTCCCTGACGACAAGGGCGACGTTTTTTCGACGAAAAAACGTGCGGCGCGTTCACGTCTAAAATTCCATGACCTGTTGCTCGGTTACGAGCATATCCAGCTTCTGATCTGTCGCTTCCAATGGCAGGTCCGGGACTTCCTGCGCGGCGTAAGCGAAACCGATGGCAAGCGTCGCGCGTGCGGCCCGCAATTCTTCCAGACTGCGGTCGTAAAAACCGCCGCCATATCCCAACCGCCCGCCCGTCCGGGTAAAGGCAACCAGCGGCACAATCAGAATTTCAGGAACGATAATTTCTTCAACCAACGGCACTTGCGCACCAAAAGGCCCTGCGTGCATGGGCGCCCCCGGCGACCACCGCGAAAACTTCAAGGGCAGCCCGTTAGCCTGTATGACCGGGACCGCCACCGGACCATGCGCTGCGGCTTCGCTCATCGCAGGCAGAGGATCGATTTCCGTTCGGATTGGCATGTAGCCCGCGAGCGGTACGCCACGATATCCAGCAAGGACCGATGACAAGACCCCGGATGCACCGCCCCGATCCGCAGCGTGCGCACGTTTGCGCGCGGCAAAGGCGGCCTTGCGCACCGCCGCCTTCTGTTCCGCCACGTCCATCATGCACGCCCCAGAGGACGGCGGGTGGGGCGTCTTTGTGCGGCAGCGCAAAGAGCGTCCACACGTCGTCTCACAACAACACCACCGCAGCGAGGCCAAGAAACGCGAAAAACCCCACCACATCGGTGACCGTGGTCACAAAGGCACCTGACGCAAGGGCCGGATCAATCCCGACACGGTCCAGGATCACCGGAATGGCCGTCCCGGCCAACCCCGCCACGACCATGTTGATCACCATCGCCGCCGCAATCACGTACCCCAGGGCGGGTGAGCCGAACCAGATCACACCGACTACGCCCATCACCACCGCAAAGACCAGCCCGTTGATCAACCCGACCAGCACTTCGCGCCGGATCACGCGCCAGATATTGGCGCCCGTCAGGTCCTTTGTCGCGAGCGCCCGTACTGCCACCGTGAGTGACTGCGTCCCCGCATTCCCGCCCATGGACGCCACAATGGGCATCAAGACAGCCAAGGCCACGATCTGCGCGATCGCGGCGTCAAATTGCGCAATCACCAGCGAGGCCAGAATCGACGTCACGAGGTTGACCGCCAGCCACGGCAGCCGTCTGCCGGTTGTTTCGCGCACCCGGTCTGACAGGGCCGATTCCTCGCCCACACCGGCCAGGCGCAGGATGTCTTCCTCGTGCTCTTCATCCAGCACGGCCATCGCGTCATCAATGGTGATGGCACCGATCAGCCGCCCTTCGTCGTCCACAACAGGCGCCGAAATCAGATGATACTGGTTGAACGCATAGGCCACATCGCTTTCGTCCTGCGTGGCCGGGATAATCTGAAAGGTCTCTTCCACCAGATCCTTCAGCATGACCTCGCGACGCGACCGCATCAACTTGCCCAAGGTCACGTTGCCGATCGGGTGCAAACGCGGATCGACCAGCACAATGTGATAAAACTGACGCGGCAATGCCTCCTCATCCGCATCGCGCAACCGGTCGATGGCTTCGCCAACGGTCCAATGCTCAGGCGCCATGACCACTTCGCGCTGCATGAGGCGACCCGCCGAATATTCCGGAAAGGTCAGCGACTGTTCGACCATTGCCCGGTCGCTCTCTTCGAGCGCGCCAAGGATCTGTTCCTGCTGGGCGTCGTCCAGATCTTCGATCAGATCCACGACATCGTCGCTGTCCAGCTCCCGCACCGCTTCGGCCAGCACGTGCGGTTTCAGCACGGCGATCACTTCTTCGCGGATCGCCTCGTCCAGTTCCGACAGGATCTCGCCGTCGAACTCGCGATCATAAAGCCGGATCAGGCGCGACCGGTCGTAGGCGTTGATCTGCTCAAGAAGGTCAGCGATATCAGCGGGATGGAGCGGCTCCATCAACGTCGTCAGTTGCGCGCGATCCTCGATATCCACCGCATAGAGGATGGCCGAGACGTCCTTGCGCTCGAGCTCGTATGCGGCCTCCTCGGAGCCGGGGTCGATTGCATCCGATGGCTCTGTCATGATGCCCTCCCCGGTGATGTCCTGGCCGTTCTGGAGCGAGCATAGGCGGCACAGCTTGGCGAGACAATGGGGGCCTGCGCGCCATTGCCTTTGGTTGCCGCAGCACCGCATAATGCGCGTCATGTCCCAAGCTCACCGCCTGCGCGGCCACGTTCTGACCTTTTCCGGCAACCCCTTTACCGAAGGGTGGGAAAGCACGGTTTCCGTACTCGAAAACAGCGCTGTGCTGATCGAAAACGGCAGGATTTCCGCGGTGGGGCACGCGGCGGAGGCCGCGCAAGCTGCGGAAACACGCTATGACGGGCACCTCATTTGCCCCGGCTTTGTGGACGCGCATGTGCACTACCCGCAAACGGCAATCATTGCGTCCTGGGGCAAACGGCTGATGGACTGGCTGAACACGTACACATTCCCCGAGGAAATGCGATTTGATGATCCCGACTACGCGGACGCCATTGCTGGACGCTACCTCGACCTCTCACTGGCGCATGGGACAACCAGTGTCGCCAGCTACTGCACGATCCACTCCGGCAGCGTGGACGCCATTTTCAAAGCTGCAGCGACCCGCAACATGGCGGTGACCGCAGGCAAGACCTGCATGGATCGCAACGCACCGGACGGGCTTCGCGATACGGCCCAAAGCGCCTATGACGACAGCAAGGCGCTGCTCGAACACTGGCACGGAAACGGGCGCGCCCGGTACGCGATCACGCCCCGATTTGCGCCAACCTCTACGCCCGCGCAACTGGACGCCATGGGCACGCTCTGGTCTGAACATCCCGACGTGCTGATGCAAACGCACCTGAGCGAACAGGTGGATGAGATCGCGTGGGTGCAATCGCTCTATCCGAATGCGCGCGACTATCTCGATGTCTACGAAACGCACGGGCTTCTGGCGCGGCGCGGGCTTTACGGGCATGCCATCCATCTGACAGAGCGTGAGCAGGACCGGCTGGCCGAGATCGGCGCGGGTCTGGCCCACTGCCCGACCTCGAATACGTTCATCGGCTCGGGGCTCTTTGATTTGGCGGGTCTCGCAGGCAAGGGGCAGCCTGTCGGGCTGGCGACAGATACGGGCGGCGGGTCGAATTTCTCGATGTTGCGCACCATGGCTGCGGCCTATGAGATCGCACAGCTGCGCGGGATGTCGGTGCATCCCGCCGCACTGTTATGGCTGGCCACGCAAGGGTCTGCGCAAGTGCTGCACCGCGCCGATGAGATCGGGCAGATCGCACCGGGCGCCGTGGCGGATATCACCGTGCTTGACCTCGCCTCCACCCCCGCCATCGCGCAACGCGCGGATCAGGCCAATTCGATCTGGGACGCCGTCTTTCCGACGATCATGATGGGCGACGACCGGGCCATCGCCGATGTGTGGATCGCAGGCAATCGCCGGATCAACGCCTGAGAGGTGCCTAGCACGGCGCCGCCAGCATCATCACCCAGATGTTGCCACTGACCCGGGCCACGCCGACCGTTTCGGCGCGCCGGTGTAGTATGTTGCGCCGGTGACCCCGTGACCCCATCCAGCTCCGCATCACCTCGGTCAGGTTGCGTTGGCCCTGTGCGATATTCTCCGCGGCAAAGCACACCGTCACACCACCGCGCCGTAGCCGGTCACCGATGTCGGAACCGTCGCTGCCCGTGTGCGAAAAGAATCCAGCCCGTTCCATATCTTCGCCATGCGCGCGGGCCACGGCCTCGAGCTGTGCGTCATATTGCAGGACAGCGCGCCCTGCTGCCGTCCGCTCTGCGTTCACGGCCTGCAGGATTGCAGGGTCCGCCCATGCCGCCGTTGTCCACAAGAGCAAGAAACCGAGCCACCGCATCTCACACCTCCTCCGCCAGGGCATGGGCAAGCGCAGTTTGCCGCGCGATGACCGACGACAGATCGATTGTGGTCACATGTCCGTCCCGCACCACCTGCCGCCCCTGCACAAACAGATCGCGCACGCTCATCGGGCCTGCGAGCACAAGGGCTGCCGGGTCCCAGCTGCCCGCGCTCTGCACGCCGCTGGTATCCCAGATCGCCACATCTGCCCGTGCGCCCGGTTGCAGCACGCCGCATTCAGGCCGCCCCAGAACCTGCGCACCGCCCCGCGTCGCGAGCCACAGCGCGTCTCGTGCGCTCATGGCGTCAGCCCCTGCAGCCACCCGCTGAAGCAGCATGGCCTGCCGCGCCTCGGCCAGCATGTGAGCCGCATCATTGCTGGCCGATCCATCGACGCCGAGGCCCACCGGAACCCCTGCATCCAGCATCGAACGCACCGGGGCGATCCCGGACCCGAGGCGACAATTCGAACACGGGCAATGCGCGACCCCCGTTCCCGTCTTGGCAAACAGCGCCAACTCGCCCGGCTCGAGCTTGACGCAATGCGCGTGCCAGACATCCGGGCCCACCCAGCCAAGTTCCAGCGCGTATTGCCCGGGACGACAGCCGAAATTGGCAAGCGAATAGGCCACGTCCTCCTTGTTTTCGGCCAGATGTGTGTGCAGGCGTACGCCCTTGTCGCGCGCGAGGCGGGCGGCATCCTGCATCAGGTCCCGGCTGACCGAAAAGGGCGAGCACGGCGCCACACCCACCTGGCACATCGACCCGGGCGACGGATCGTGGAATGCATCGATCACGCGGATGCAATCCTCGAGGATTGCGGCCTCGGCCTCCACCAGACTGTCCGGCGGCAAGCCCCCTGCACTTTCACCGATGCTCATCGCCCCCCGCGTTGGCGAAAACCGCAAGCCAACCTCGGCGGCCGCCGCGATCGTGTCGTCCAGCCGTGCGCCGCCGGGATAGAGGTACAAGTGATCGGACGTCAGCGAGCAGCCCGATAGCGCCAGCTCTGCCAGCCCGACCTGCGCCGAGACATACATGTGCTCCGGCCCGAAACGCGCCCAGATCGGATAAAGCGCCTGGAGCCATCCGAACAGCAGTGCATCCTGCGCCCCGGGGACTGCACGCGTGAGAGTCTGATAAAGATGGTGATGCGTGTTGATGAGGCCTGGCGTGATCACACACCCTGCGGCATGAACCACTTCGGCCCCGGGACCGGGCGCCAGATCATGGCCTGTCTCGAGCACGGCACCGTCTTTCAGGCGCAGGTCTGCATTGCGCAATTCGGTCCCGGCGTCATCCATGGTGAGCAGATGATCCGCACCGCGGATCAGCACCTCTGTCATGATGCAACCTGCAACAGCGCCAGGGCCTGGGCGTGGATCTCGGGATTTGCGGCGGCCAGGGCGCGCCCGCCTGCATGCGCAGGCCCGCCCGCCCAATCGGTGACGACACCACCTGCGGCTTCAATCAACGCAATCGGTGCCTGAATGTCATAGGCGTTTAATCCCGCCTCGATCACCAGATCCGCCTGCCCCGCCGCAACAAGCGCATAGGCATAGCAATCCATGCCGTATCGCGTCAGACGCGCGCGGGCAGCCACACGCTCAAAAGCGGCCCGGTCTTCCGCCGTGCCCACTTCGGGAAATGTGGTGAACAACGTGGCCTCGGACAAATCCCGCGCTGGCCGGGTCGCCAGACGCTGCCGTCCGGTTGGCCCGATAATCTCGGCCTGGCCGTCAAATCCGACAAAACGCTCGCCGATATAGGGCTGGTCGATCAGCCCCAGACCGGGACCACCTTCCGGTCCCACGGCGATAAGCACCCCCCATGTCGGTGTTCCAGCCACAAAACCGCGCGTGCCATCAATCGGGTCGAGCACCCAGGTCAGACCGCTTTCGCCCGCCGCGGCGCCGTATTCCTCGCCGAGAATGGCATCCTTGGGTCGCTGCGCCGCCAACACGTCCCGCATGGCACGCTCTGCCGCACGATCGGCAACCGTGACCGGGTCATACCCGTCAGCGTCCTTGTTGTCAGTGGCAAGGGATAACGAACGGAAATGCGGCAAGATGGCCGATCTGGCCGCGTCCGCCATGTCATGTGCAACCAGCGCCAGCGAAGGATAGTCGATTGTCATGAAATCGGACTGCCAGAGGCGTGCCCTTGTTGCAAGCCCGGATCAGGCGCAGATCAGGCGACGTCGCTCAGCACGCGCGCGAGCTCGAAAAGGCGCCGCCGCTGATTTTCCGGGATGGCATAATAGGTGCGGACAAGGTCCATCGCTTCCTTGTCAGACAGCATATCTTGCGGCACGTCGCCCCGCATTTCGGCGGAAGACGCACTGTCGCCCTGCAGGCCCTCGAAGAAAAACGCGACCGGAACGCCCATCGCTTCGCCAATATCCCAAAGGCGCGATGCGCTGACCCGATTGGCACCCGTTTCGTATTTCTGAATTTGCTGGAATTTAATACCGACCATATCGGCCAGCTTTTGTTGCGTCATTCCGATAAGCCAGCGCCGCTGTCGAATGCGTTTTCCTACGTGTACATCGACCAGATGTGCCATTGAAGCACTCCCATTGCTGTTACCGCCCAAACGGACGCGTATTGAATCGGGGTTTCGCAGCAATATTCCTGCGATTTTGAGCCAACCAAGCGCGTTATTGACAGGACGATAACCCGCACAGCGGCAATTTTCAATGCCGTCTACCCGGTATGGGCGAGTGAAGACACAGGGCAGCAAGCAATCTGCGACAACTTGTCCCGCTAAAAATCAGCCAATTATCAAACAGTTGGCGGGCAATCGAAACCACGTGCAGCCTTGATGTACGAACGCGTTCAACGGTTTAGCAATTTAAACGTGTGACGTTAACCACGATTGCACTTTGATGGTTGCAGCTCATTAGGGCGACCAATTCAACTTGAATACGCACCCGCGAATTGTCGCCGATTGCGTGCGCAAAAACTCGATCCCGGCACGAATCAGGGCGCCATTTCAGACCGCACGCAGCACCGTATTTACGGCCCCACCGAATGCGTGGCGCAAAAACCCGGCCAGCGCGTCGTGGATTTCATTTGCCGCTCCGGTAGCGCCATAAAGGTTAATCCGTTGCGCCGGCAATTCCGGCAGCGCTCCGCCGTGATCAATGCGTTCCAGATGCGGCGGCGCCGTTCCTTCGATCATGGCATGCACGGCCAGATCGGCACTGACCGTGGCCTCGATCGTGCGGTCACTCTCCGTTTCGACAACCACGTCCCAGGGAATTCCCGCCGCGTCCAGACGCTCGACCACACGCGGCCTGAAAGTGCACTGACGGCCAAAGGCCATCTTGAGCGGACGTTGCCGCCACGCCGACCCGCCCGGTGCACCAATCCAGGTCAGCGGCTTGACGCACAACTCTTCTCCGCCCGCATCCATGCCGGTTTCGGTTGTCAGGATGATATCGCACGCGCCTTTGGCAAACTCGGATTTCAGGCGCCTTGTATAGGAACTGTCCAACTGCACCTTCACCCGTGGAAAGGCCGCGTGAAACTGCTTCAGCACGCGCGGGATCGCCGGGTAGACGATGTCGTGCGGGACACCCAGGGTAATCTCCCCCTCATAGGCCTGATCCGTCAGCCGTGTAATCACTTCATCGTTCAGGGCCACCATGCGCCGCGCGTAAACCAGCAATTGTTCCCCGGACGCCGTCAGCGCGATGCTGCGCCCCGAGCGGTCAAACAGATCCAGGTCCAGCAACTCCTCCAGCCGTTTGAGCTGCATGGACACCGCCGACTGCGTCAGGTGCAAGAATCCGGCCGCTCGCGTCACGCCACCGCTTTCGGCCACTGCCACAAAGGATCGCAACGTGGTGATGTCCAGATTTCGCATATCAAGGTTCCTGATGAATCAAGTCACAAACATTCGTTTTAAAAATATGCCAGCCTCCTGCATATACATCAAGAGCTTTGATCCAAAGCGCCCGATACATCACAAAACCCCAAGGAGTTGTCCTCATGGCCCTGATCGACTTCAACACCCGCGTCCGCCCCGCAGCTTCCCCCGCGCGTTCCCGTTTTTCACTTGCGACACTCTTTGATGTGTGGCGCTCCCGTCGCGCGCTGGCGCAGCTTGATGCATCCCGGCTTGACGACATCGGCCTGTCCGCGAAACGCGCCGCAAAAGAAGCTGCGAAACCTGTCTGGGACGTCCCCGCGACGTGGCGCCGGTAAGCCAATTGGCAACATTTTGCGGCAGCGCGCGGCATTTATGACAAAAACCGTCAGAATGTCGCGCCTCGGCCTGCAATTGCAGCCGAAAAAACCTTGAAAGACGGGCACCGGGACCTGATATTCACTGGTGACGCGGGCGGAAATCCGCGACGGGTGGCAAACGCTGCCTGAGCTGAACATATTCTTGGAGGTCTCACATGGCTGAGTTGAATACGATCCGGTCGGCGGCCGGAACACGCGCCGCCCAGATTGACGAGGGCCTGCGCGCCCACATGAACAAAGTCTACGGCACAATGTCCGTGGGCATGCTGATCACCGCTTTGGCGGCCTGGGCCATTTCCGGCCTGTCGATCACCTCGACACCCACGGAATACGCGCTCGGCAACGGGCAGTACCTGACACAGCTGGGCTACACGCTCTATGTGTCGCCCTTGAAATGGGTGCTGATGTTTGCCCCGCTGGCGTTCATCTTCTTTGGCTGGGGCGCGCTGATGCGTCGTGGTAGCGCGGCTGCCGTGCAGTTGGGCTTCTTCGTCTTTGCTGCGGTCATCGGCGTGTCGATGGGCACGATCTTCATGATCTATACGCCCTACTCCATTGCGCAAACTTTCATCGTGACGTCCATCGCTTTCGCTGGCCTCAGCCTCTACGGCTACACCACGAAGAAAGACCTGAGCGGCATGGGTACGTTCCTGATGATGGGTGTCATTGGCCTGATCGTGGCGATGGTGATCAACATCTTCCTGCAGTCGCCTGCAATGATGTTCGCCATCTCGATCATCGGTATCCTGATCTTCGCTGGTCTCACCGCCTACTACACGCAGGAGATCAAGAGCACCTACGTTGCGCACGCGTCGCACGGTGATCAGGAGTGGTTGGACAAGGCCGCCTTCGACGGCGCTCTGAGCCTCTACATCAGCTTCCTGAACATGTTCCAGTTCCTGCTGATGTTCATGGGCCAGCAAGAGTAGCTCTGGTTCCGATCCGAATACCCAAGGCCGGTCCCTCGTGACCGGCCTTTTTTCGTTGAGAGGCACAAATGACGGTCATCAAGAAGGGCACTGCCCCTTCGAAGACAGGGGGCGCTGACAGCCTCCTCGTGCCGTTTCGCACCGATTGATCAGCGATATGGGCCAGTTGACCCAGTTCGGCGCGTTCAGTGAGGACTTGCCGCTAGGCTCACGCGCATCCCATCACCATTGGCACGTAAGCGCGGACGAAATGGCCCTGATCCTCGAAGGTACGTCGGTCCTGACCGAGAATGGCATCCAGACGGTGCTTCAGCCCGGCGATGCCGCATGCTGACGCGCCGGTGATCCTGTGTGTGGCGCACAGAGCCTGCACAACCGGTCCGACACCCCCGCCCACGACTTGGCCATCGGCACCGGTGTCTCCACCGATACTGTCACCTATCCCGACCTTGATCGCGTCCTGCACTGCGGTAAACGCGCAGACCGCCGCAACGTTACAGCGTGCGATCGTCAGGCCGCTGGATGCGGCGGGGGTGGTGGGCGGGCGCCTTTTGCGCGTCAGCGCAAAACAGTCCCGCTTACCGCCCTCAAAGATCACGCATCATTCGAAGGGATGGAAACGCAATGCCACCCTCAAGCGTCACATCCATTGGCCCCACGGTTGTAAAGCCCACCGCCTTATAAAATGGCTCTGCGGTCAATGTGGCCCAGCACTCCATACGTTCGACGCCAGCCGCACGCGCTGTCTCAAAACAGTGCGTCATCAAAGCCCGCCCCACGCCACGCCGCAACGCCCGGTCATCAGTCGCCACATGACGAATGTGGCCCAACGCGGGGTCCTTGCGATCTGGCGTCCACCCGCCGGCCCCGAGGATCCTGCCCGCGTCCTCCACCACGTAATACGTCCCGCACCGCAACAGCTTTGGTTGCGCCCGCGCAATGACGGGCAGCACCGTCACCAGAACCGAGGGCGGATAGTCCGCCTTGAGCAGTTTCGGGTAACTGCGCGCCAAAAGCGCATCGACAGCGGCCAGGTCCGCCATGGTTGTTGGACGGACGATCATCATGCATTTCTCCATCTGCGACGCACCGGATCAACGGCAGTGTTGGCCGCACCCTTGCGCGACACCCAACCCCACACAGTGTCGCATGACAGTACCGCACGGACACGCCGCACAAAAACCCTTGCACCAGCGCAAACGAACCGATGCAGCAACCACGCCCTGCAAAGGCGCAACTCCAAGGGCGAGGCCATGATACGATCCTCCAAAATGAAAAGGCCGCGCTGATCTCAGCGCGGCCTCATGAAACATCGGTTGGGGCGATCTTACTTGATCTTGCCTTCCTTGTATTCCACGTGCTTGCGCGCAACGGGGTCATATTTCCGTACCACCATCTTTTCGGTCATGGTGCGCGCGTTTTTCTTGGTCACGTAGAAGTGGCCTGTACCTGCACTGGAGTTCAGGCGGATCTTGATCGTGGTTGGCTTGGCCATCGGGTCTCTCCTGCATCGCGGGGCCGCAATCAGCCACCAGCGGGGAATTCGCTTTGAACGCGCCTTGTACCCGTGCCGCCTGCCGAGTCAAGCCCGTGTGCACTTGCGCGGCGTAACTATTTTATCGCGGCCGCGACGGGCGTCCTTCCGTCCACATTTCCGTGCAGATCGTTCCGAACGCTGGACAGACGGACAGGCAGATGCCTTGTTGAACACATGCTTGATCCACTGAGCGATATCCTCACGCGCCTCAGACTTCAGGGAACGCTCTATTTTCGCACCGCCTTTTCCGCGCCGTGGGGGGAGGGCGTGCCCTCGTACAGGAACGTCGCACGGTTTCACTACGCCGACCGCGGCGACTGCAAGGTGCGCATCGCATCCTCGGGCACCGTCGTGGATGTGCGGCAAGGCGATCTGATCATCATCCCGCACGGGGCCGCGCATGACCTGCTGAGCGCAGGTGACACGCACAGGATCATCCCGCCGCTGGAAACCGTTCTCGAGCAGTCGGGATATACGGGCCAAGGCGTGCTGGTCTACGGCGGAACGGACACGTCCCGCACCACGCAACTGATCTGCGGCCACTTTTCAATGGCCGAACGGGCCTCGCACATGCTGTTTGACAAGTTGCCGGATCACATCCTGATCCCGAATTACGGCGAAAGCGCCGGGCGCTGGATGGAGACGTCGCTGCGCATGATTGCGTCCGAGACCGGTCAGGACCGGATTGGCGGCGACCTCATCGCCCAGAAGATTTCAGAGGTGATCTTTGCCCAGGCTTTGCGGGCGTTCATCGAGACGGATGCCGCGGCGCAACTGGGGCTAGCCGGTTTTGCTGATCCCCGCATCTTTCGCGCGCTCGACGCGTTTCACCGCGACCCCGGCAGGACATGGAGCGTCGGGTCGCTGGCCCAGGTGGCGGGTCAATCGCGCACCGGCTTTGCCGTTCATTTCGCCGACAAGATGGGCATGACCCCCATGCAGTACCTGACCAGTTGGCGGATGCAGATCGCGCAACAGGGCCTTCTGAATTCGGACCGGCCCATCACCGACATCGCACTGGATGTCGGCTATGCCTCGGATTCCGCCTTTGCGCGGGTCTTCAAACGCGAGGTTGGCCAAAGCCCCGCCGCGTTTCGGAAAGCGCACAGCAGAAAGCCAGCACTTTCCGACCCGTAAATTCATCATTTTGAACGATCGGTATGGGTTCCTGAATGGTTGAAAATGGAACCCCTCCGCCAGGGCGCACAGATTTCCTTCACAGACCGCGGCACCGCAAAGCCGCAAAACTGCTGAAAGGACACAGAATGCCACCGCGCTTTGTCACCAAGGAAATTCACGCGTATCTCGACTATCCCGTCGCCATCGGATTGATGGCCATGCCCGCCATGCTGGGTCTGGGCCACGGCCACGTTCTGGCGTTCTGGCTGTCGGTTGTGACCGGCGTGGCGGCTCTGTTGCTGACCATCCTGACCGATCACCACCTCGGCGTGATCCGCACTCTGCCCTACAAGCTCCACCTCGCGGTCGACGGTGCGGTCGGGGCAGTGTTCCTCATTGCTCCGCTCATCCTGGGCTTTTCAGGTCTGGATGCTGCCTACTATTGGGTGCTGGGCGCAACGGTGGTCGCGGTTGTCTCGCTACATCGGGGCAAAGGGGACGTTCTGACCTGAACGCGCCGGACATAGCTCTGTCACTCTTCCCGCTTCCTCATTCTGGCGCGGTGGCGCGCCAGAGCCGATGGGCGGTGTCGTTTATCGCGACTGGCAGCAACACGCATCCTCGAAACCACCGGCACCTTGACCCTCAGATCAGCCGCGATTGTTGCGGAAGACGACACCGGCGCAATTGCCGACACCCGCGCCGGGTCCGAGGCCGGTCCGAACCTTGTCGCCGTGATTGACGACACGCCATGGGCTTTCACCTCTTGTTCGGTCGTGCGCGGAGGGGCTGTAAGCCGGATTCTGTCTAGGGCGGCAAGGCCGCCCCGAGATGACCATTCGTCTCGGGGTGATGTTGCCACCACCCCTCTGGCTGCCAACCCGGACCTGCTGGGGCAAAAGCGGCCCCGGGTCGTTGCCGACCCGCGCGGTCCCTATTTGGCATTGCTCCCGGTGGGGCTTGCCGTGCCCGGTCTGTTGCCAGCCCGGCGGTGGGCTCTTACCCCACCGTTTCACCCTTTCCCCTTGCGGGGTGGTTTGATTTCTGTGGCGCTGTCCGTCGGGTTGCCCCGCCCGGGTGTTACCCGGCACCGTTGCTTTTGGGAGTCCGGACTTTCCTCTCAGGGTATTGGATTGCACCAATGCCCGTGAGCGGCCATCCGCCCCTCCGCGCTCGCCGGGCCTTACGAGGTTCGGCGGTATCGCGTCAATGGCCATCTGACGTGCTGACGTCGACTGCGGGAGCCTCCGGCGGGAGTTTTTTTGGCAAGATGAAGAGGGATCGACGCACTCAGGCCCAAAGGGCAGCGTGTCCGATTGGTGTATAGTCTTCAGGTTCAATCGGGCCGGTCTTGAAAGATCGGTATCTCAGGCGGACAGCCGCCAGCAAAACCTCCGGGTCAACATCCGCCGTATACCCGGCCCAATGTGCAACTTCGGCAAAGCGCTCCAGATCGGGATCGCTGGGCCCAAATTCACCTCCACGCAGACCGGCAAGTCCCAACGCCTCCAACCGCGGCCAATCAAACCATGGGCCGGGGTCAAACTTGCGCCCCGGCGCCAAATCCGAATGGCCGATGACATGGGCGCGCGGGATGTCCCAGCCGCGCAGAATTCGGGCGAGCAAGCCCTCGAGGCTCTGCATCAGCGGTTCGGCAAAGGGTCCCTGCCCGTCATTGTCGAGTTCAATCCCGATGGAACGCGAATTGATGTCCGACAGCCCCTGCCATTCGCCTGCTCCGGCGTGCCAGGCGCGTTGGCCCTCGCCAACCAGTTGCGTGATGCGCCCTGTCTTGCAAATGACGTAGTGCGCCGAAACCTCCGCCTCCGGATCACAGAGCCGTTCGATCGCGGCCTGCGCCGTCGCCATGGCCGTGTAATGCAGCACCACAAAGCGCGGCGTCAGCCCGTCACGCCGGGGACCGAAATTCGGGGATGGTTGCTGGTGAACCCGCACCCGGCCTCAGTTGCGCGCCGCGCGCCGGAAGGGGGCCGGGTCCCAATCGCAGGCAAAGCCGTCGCCGTCTGGGTCAAGCCCCTTTCGGTCCCGTTGCGGGCCGCCTGAGGACAGAAAGTCGATCTGCGCCTCGTCTGCCGAGTTGTATGCCGCACAATTGCGCTGAAACTTGGCTGCGGAGGCGATCCGGACACGGCGGTGCACCCGCGTGCCTTTGGCATGGGACGTCCGCAAGGCGTATTGCACAACGTTAGGTTGGGCATTGCCTGTGCGGCTTGGCAGCGCAGTGGGTTGAACAACGGTATATTGTTGCTGCCGTTGCTGGAGCCGGGCCGCGTCCCCTTCGATGGATCGGCGGGAGGACACCGCGTCAAAATCGTTTTCGTCCGAGATGCCCGGATTGTTCAGGATCACAGGGGCCGCATTCGAGGGGCTGGCATTGATCACCGATTGTCCCGAATTGGCCGCCGCTGCGGCTGCGTCATTCTGCGCCGCGATCTGGGCCAGTTCCGCATCAAGGCCTGCTGGATCGCTTACCGCGCGCGCCGTTTGCCGCTGAGCGGGTTGCGCGCCTTGCACCTGACGGGTCTGCACCACTGCATTCTGTTGATTGGCCGACGTTCCGGCTGGCTGGGACTGCGCCGCCACAACAGGCGCTGCGGGCACGCGGGTGCCGTTTTCCAGTTGCTGCGCACGCGCCTCACGCGCGGCCAGCGTGGAAGGGTCGTCAAACCCCACACCGCGCCCGGGGTCGACAACTCCTGCCCCACTGTCGGGAATGGCGGGCTGACACGCAGCCAACGCGGCGAGCGCGCCGACGAACAATACACTACGGAATACCATTTCTGCTCACCCTGTTTCGGGAACTCGTTTGGCGTGGTCTACCACCATTTGCCGGGCTTGGCCACAAAACCGGCCCGCGCCTCAAGGGCGTAGGCGGTGTTCAGCAAATCACCCTCTTCCCAGGGACGGCCGATCAACTGCAGCCCCAGCGGCAAACCCTGCGCATCAAGCCCTGCCGGGACAGCGATGCCAGGCAAGCCCGCCATGTTCACCGTCACGGTGAACACGTCGTTGAGATACATCTGCACCGGGTCGTCCGACGCCTCACCAAGCGCAAAAGCCGCCGACGGTGTTGCAGGCGTCAGGATCGCATCAATGCCTTGTGCAAAGACGGTTTCGAAATCCTGCTTGATCAGGGTGCGCACGCGGCGCGCGCGGTTGTAGTAGGCATCGTAGAAACCCGCCGACAGCACGTAAGTGCCAATCATCACCCGCCGCTTGACCTCGTCCCCGAAGCCTTCGGCGCGGGTCTTTTCGTACATCTCGGTGATGCCATCGCCCTGATCCAGTTTGGCCCGGTGGCCATAGCGCACCCCGTCATAGCGGGCGAGGTTGGAGGACGCCTCGGCGGGCGCGATCACGTAATAGGCAGGCAGAGCGTATTTGGTGTGCGGCAGGGTGATGTCGACAATCTCGGCACCAGCGTCGCGCAGCATCTCGGCCCCTTGGGTCCAGAGCGTTTCGATCTCGTCCGGCATGCCGTCCATCCGGTACTCCGCCGGAATGCCGATTTTCTTGCCCTTGATGTCGCCCGTCAGCATTGCCTCGAAATTCGGCACCGGCAGGTCGGCCGAGGTGCTGTCCTTGGGGTCGTGGCTGCACATGGCTTCCAGCATGATGGCCGCATCGCGCACCGATTTGGTCATGGGCCCCGCCTGATCCAGCGAAGAGGCAAAGGCCACGACACCCCAGCGTGAACAGCGCCCGTAGGTCGGCTTGATGCCCGTGATGCCGGTAAAGGCCGCAGGCTGCCGGATCGACCCACCGGTATCGGTGCCGGTCGCGGCCAGACACAGGTCTGCCGCCACGGCAGACGCCGACCCACCCGATGAGCCGCCCGGCGTCAGCGCAGCGTCGTCATTGCCGCGCCGCCACGGGTTGACCGCATTGCCATAGACGGACGTTTCGTTGGACGAGCCCATGGCGAATTCGTCCATGTTGAGCTTGCCCAGCATGACCGCACCTGCATCCAGCAGATTGCCGCTCACCGTGCTTTCATATTCCGGCAGGAACCCCTCCAGAATGCTCGACCCGGCCTGAGACGGCACACCCTTGGTGCAAAAGAGGTCCTTGATCCCGATAGGCAATCCGCACATGGCAGGCGCGTCGCCCGCCTTGATCCGCGCATCCGCCGCCCGCGCCTGATCCGCCGCCAATTCAGGCGTATGGTGGACAAAGGCATTCAGCGCCCCGGCCGCCTCGATTTCGGACAGGCAGGCCTCGGTCAATTCGACAGAGGTCACGTCGCCCTTGCGCAGCGAATCGCGCGCTTCGGCCAGACCCAGCTTGTTCAGATCGCTCATTCCACCACCTTCGGCACAGCAAAGAACCCTTCGCGCGCATCCGGCGCATTGCTCAGCACAGCCTGTTGCTGGCTGCCATCGGTCACCACATCCTTGCGCCGTTTCAACCGCTGCGGTGTGACAGAGGTCATCGGCTCGACGCCCTCCACATCCACCTCGCTCAATTGCTCGATAAAGCCGAGGATCGTGTTGAACTCGCCAGCCAGGGCCGGTAATTGCTCCGGTTCAACCTTGATGCGCGCCAGCTTGGCGACGCGTGCTGCGGTGCTTTCATCGATGGACATGGACTACCCTCGTCGTGGCTTTCAACGCGGCTTTACCGTGCGACCTTGCCACCTTCAAGGGCGTGGCGCCGATAGACCTCGATCATCCAGCCCAGCATGATGCCGTTGAGGATATGCCAGGCGAAATGCGTGCCAAGCGGGAACTGCGGGCAAACCGCTTCATCCATACCGCGAAGGGCGAGCGATACCATGAGAATGACTAAGCCCAGAAGCAGCCCGCGTGCCACAGCCGGGTGGCGCAACCAAAGCAGTGCTGCGTAAATCAGGATCAGCGCGGGGACGGGCATGTATCCCGCCGAGACGCCATAAACAGGCACGTTTTGCCACAACGGCACGGTCAGTGCCGCAAAAGGAAAAAACAGAACCACGCCCAGCCCGGCCCCCCATGTCGGCATGCCCAAAACATCCCGGTTCACCGCAAAAATGTACAGAAGGATGAAGGCGAGGATTGGCGACACATCCAAGATCGCGGCCCAGACCTGCGCATGGGTATGAAACAGGTAGCTTCCGGCACCGATTGCAAACAGCACCACAGCGAGTGCGCGCGCCAGAGGGATGCCGCCGCTGCGACGCCACGTGACAATTGCCGCGATGATGAAAACGGCGTTGGTGATCGCATTCACCGGCTCGGCCCAATATCCCGGCCCCAGCCGCTCGCAATACCCGTCAATCTCGCGCAAAAGCTCCATGGGTCAGACCTACGCTACACCCGTAGGACTTCAACCCCCGGCCCGACGCGCGGCGCGAACGCCTTGGGCAAGTGCGCATTCAGGCGCGCCCCAACTTCGGCGACACGTAAACGCATTCCCCAAACGATCCCCCTTCATCTTGCCCAAAAAACTCCCGCCGGAGGCTCCCGAAATCTGCCCCACGCGTTACACTGATCCAAAGGGAGGACACGTCATGAACATCATATGGCTCGGCCATGGCAGCTTTCGCATCGAGATCGGGGATCAGATCCTGCTGATCGACCCATGGCTCAACGGCAACCCGATGCTGACCGAAGATCAGCACGCCGCCGCTATTGCGGGTGCCACACATATCCTCGTCACCCACGGCCATTTCGACCACACCACCGACGTGGTGCAAATCAGTCAGGACACGGGCGCACCGGTGTCCGGTATCTACGAGCTGGCACAACACCTGACCGCACAGGGCGCCGTGGAAGGGCACGCCTACAACCGTGGGGGCACCATCACCCTCGGCGATGTTACGGCAACGCTGGTGCCTGCGTCGCACTCTTCCTCCATCGGGACTGAGGCTGGGGCGGCCTACATGGGGCAGGAATGCGGATTTGTGCTCAAGGGCGAGGGAAAAACCCTTTATCTGTCAGGGGATACCGACATCATGGCGGACATGGCATGGATCGGTGACTACCACAAACCAGATATCGGCATCCTGTCCGCGGGCGGCTATTTCACGATGGACATGGCCGGTGCCGCCTACGCCGCGCGCCACTATTTCCACTTCGGAACCGTCATTCCCTGCCACTACAAGACGTTTTCGCTGCTGGAACAGAATGCGGACCGCCTTCGGGAAGGTCTTCCGGGCGTCAACGTCATCGAACCGGACGTGATGCAACCGATCACCCTATGATACGTTCTTCACCGGAAATCTGCGCAGTGGTCCGGCGCGCACTCGCGGCCACACGCACCCTGGACACCGAAACACCGCGCGGCATCTACTCCAGACACGACGCATTGCGTTTTGTCGGCAGCGAGCTGGACGAGGTCTTTGGTGGTGCACCGTTCCGCCAAGGCATGGGTGACGTCGACGCGTTTCGTTTTTTCGAACCGTCAAATTTTGACCTGAAAGGGTTGGGCAGCGATCGCACGCTTTATCAGCTGTTCTGGCGCTAACGCCGCGCGGCGAAGAAGGCCTTGAGAAGCTCTTCGGAGACGCTTGCCGACAGACCGTCATAGACCTCGGGCGCATGATGCGCCTGCGGATGATCGAACACCCGCGCCCCCTGCGCCACGCCGCCGGATTTCGGATCGGCGGCGCCGTAGTACAATCTGGCCACCCGCGACGCGGCAATCGCGGCCGCGCACATCGCGCAAGGCTCCAGCGTGACATACAGGTCATGTCCGACCAGCCGCTCGGACCCAAGCGCCGCGCAGGCGGCGCGGATCGCCAGCACCTCTGCATGCGCGGTGGGATCGTTCAATTCTCGCGTCCTGTTGCCGGCCCGCGCCACGACCTTGCCGTCGGGCGAGACCACGACTGCGCCGACAGGCACCTCGCCGCGCGCTGCTGCTGCGCGTGCCTCGGCCAAAGCCTCGTCCATGAAACTGCGGAACGTCATCGCCGACCCCTGCCCCTTTCCCCGGACGCACGCAACCGCTAAAGCCCGACCATGACAACCCAAACCCCCAAAGGCGACCGGATCGCCAAGGTTCTGGCCCGTGCGGGCGTCGCATCGCGTCGCGGGGCCGAAGCGATGATCACCGCAGGACGCGTATCCGTCAACGGCGCGCGCATCGACAGCCCTGCGCTGAATGTCACCGACGCCGACACAATCACCGTGGACGGCAAACCGCTCAGCGCCCCGGAACCGGCGCGGCTTTGGCTCTATCACAAACCGCCGGGCCTAGTGACGACGACAAAAGACGAACAGGGCCGTGAGACGATATTCGACGCGCTGCCGGATGACCTGCCGCGTGTGCTCAGCGTTGGCCGGCTCGACATCAATTCCGAAGGTCTTTTGCTGCTCACCAATGATGGCGGCATCAAGCGAAAGCTGGAACTGCCCTCGACCGGCTGGATGCGCCGCTACCGGGTGCGGATCAAGGGCGCGCCGCAGGACAGTGCGTTCGAACCGTTGCGCAGGGGCGCCACCGTGGACGGCACGACCTATCAGCCGATGCAGATCACGCTCGATCGCCAACAAGGCGCCAATGCGTGGCTGACGATTGGCCTGCGAGAAGGCAAGAACCGCGAAATTCGCCGCGCGATGGAGCATCTGGGCTTTGTCGTGAACCGCCTGATCCGGATCAGCTACGGTCCGTTTCAGTTGGGCGAGTTGAAAGCGGGCGCGGTCGAGGAGGTACGCCGCCGGGTCATGCGCGATCAACTGGGACTGGACGAGGGCGCGGAAGGTCACGCCAAGGCAAAGCCGCGCCCCAAGCCGCATCGAAACCGCACAAAAAGATCGACCTGACGCCACGAAATGCCCCAAAGGCCCATGATGTCTGGCGCATGTTGAGCCTGAGTGTCATCGGTGCGTTTGCCCTTATCCTTGCTGCGCTGGCCGTCATTGCGTGGCAAGCCGGGAACATCCTGCGCGTGATCGCCTCGGTCGTAGAATTCAACATCGCGGGGGATGGTCCGACGCAAAGGCTGTTTCCCAATCTGGCCTTCATCGCGCTCTGTGTGCTGATCCGCAAGCTGACCTGGTTCTGATCAATGCGCGTGCCGCACGTACCGCCCCGTTATCGCCCGCCTGAGATCCCGCAAGTGCGGATGCCGACAAACCCTCGCAATCAGCAAGCGGTCTCTCTGCTGTTTCTCACCACGATTCCACTGGGCTACTCGATGCTGCAGGACCCGACTTGGCGGGACTTGTTGCTGTGCAGCGGTCTCCTGGGCCTTTACGGCGCGTCGCTCTATGCCATTTCCATGGGGCTGAAGGACGCCGAGCGCTACGACGCGCAAGACGTGGCGCGTGCTGCCCCGATCAAGGGGCGCATCGTCGGATCGGCTGGCCTCGGGCTTGCGTCCGGTCTGACCGCGCTCACACGTGGTGCGGATATCGGCCTGATCCTCGCAGTTGCCGTCGTTGCGGCGGCGCTGTCGCTGATCGCCTTCGGCATCGACCCGCTGAAGCACAAGGGCCTCGAGACGGCGCAGGCGCGCATGGATCACAAGGTGTCCAAGACACGGATCCGGGTCGAAGCTCAGATGAAGCGGATAAAGGGACATGTCGCCCCGCTCGCCTGTCCCGACATCATGCCGCATCTCACACGGTTCGAAAGCGCAGTCGCGCGCATGGTGCAAGCGGTTGAAGATGACCCCGAACGCGCCCGTTCGCAGCAAAAGCACCTTGGCGTGTATCTGGACGGCGCCGAGGAAGCCTCGGACCGGTTTATCGCCGTCTACAGGGGCACAGGCGATCCCGAGACGCACAGCCGCTATGTCCAGCTGCTGCGTGATCTGGGTCGCGCTTATGAGAAACGGGCGTTTGAATATGCCGAACAGGGCCGGATGAAGTTTGATGCTCAGATGGATGTGCTGAGCGAAAGCCTTGCCCAGGAACTGTCCCGCAACTGACGGGTCATTCTGCCGCCACTTCGCAAAAATTCCCCTTGCGTCCAAGGGCTTCTGTCTCAATCCTGCCTGCCAGCAAACACAAGGCGCGCAAACGCGCCGCTGGGGGACAACGACATGGCCGACCTTCTGACGCTCGAAAATCTGGGCAACCTGCTCATGCTCTGTTTTTTGCAGGCGGTGCTGGGTTTCGACAACCTGCTCTACATCTCGATCGAAAGCCAACGCGCGCCCGTCGCACAACAGGCTGCGGTACGGCGTTGGGGGATCATTCTGGCGGTGATCCTGCGCGTGGTCCTGCTGTTCACGATGATCCAGTTGATTGATGCGATGGCCGAGCCTTTTGTCATCCTCGATTGGGAGGGCGTGCTGACCGGCGGGGTGAACTTTGCCACGGTCGTGTTCATCTTCGGCGGTATCTTCATCATGTACACGGCGGTCAAGGAAATCGGCCACATGCTGACGATCCACAATCTGGATACGGATGTAGAGGCGAAATCAGGCAAATCCGCGACGCAAGTGGTGATGCTGATCGTGCTGATGAACCTGATCTTTTCCTTTGACTCGGTGCTGTCGGCGCTTGCCATCACGGATGTCTTTGTCATCCTCGCGACGGCGATCCTGCTGTCGGGGCTGGCCATGCTGCTTTTGGCGGATGGGGTCACGCGGTTCCTTGAGAAAAACAGGATGTACGAGGTGCTGGGCCTCTTCATTCTGCTGATTGTCGGCGTGGTGCTTTTGGGTGAAGCGGGTCAAGCCGCCGCGCATGCGATGCATGACGACACTCTGGCGCTCAAGGTATTCGGGTACGAGGTGATACCGATGTCCAAGACAACCTTCTATTTCAGCGTCATCGTTCTGGTGGCTGTCGAGGTTATCCAGTCCGGCTATACGCGGAAACTGAACGCGGAACGGCGCACGGGTGCGCGCCACTAGTTCTGTTGTTGCAAAGTGCCTATAGTCCAGATGAGCAATGAGGTGGGGACCCGGATGCAACCGACGGCCTTTCAGAAGATCGCCTTTGTGGTGCTGTTGATGCTGATGTTTGGCGTCACCACCGGCCTCCTGGGAGGGCTTTAACCAATGGCCAAGCGCTTTGGCGGCAAATACAGCCCCGACGGTCAGACACCCGAGGTCGAGGCGCGCCCTGCCTTTGAGCGCGCGCGTGTGGACCCTGTGGGCGCGCGCGCCAACCTGATGTTTCTGCCTGCCATTCCGATGGTGTTTCTTGCGCTGAACGATGGGGCCGTGGGTCTGGTTGTGGCGCTGGTGGCTGCGGGTCTTTTGACGCTGGGGGCATGGCTCCTGCGCGACGGGATGCGCGCAGAGGCGGCGTATCACGAACGCAAGGTGGCGCGCAGGCCTGCATTGCCACGCAAGCTCGTCGCTGCGCTCCTCGCTGGGGTGGGCATCGGACTGGCCGCTTACCGGGTCGAGCCTGGCCTCATCGCGCCCGCGCTCTTCGCCCTGGCAACCGGTGGTCTGCACATTGCAGCCTTTGGTATAGACCCGCTCACCGACAAGGGCATGGAAGGCATCGACACGTTCCAGCAGGACCGGGTCGCCCGGGTGGTGGACGAGGCCGAAAGCCATCTTTCGGCCATGACAGATGCCATGAAACGCGCCGAAGACCGCCAGATGGCAGCCAAGCTCGAACAGTTCCAGACCACGGCGCGCGATCTCATTCGCACGGTCGAGGAAGACCCTCGCGACCTGACCGCTGCGCGCAAATATCTGGGTGTTTACCTGTTGGGTGCGCGCGATGCGACGGTCAAATTCGCCGACATCTACGGCCGCAGCCGCGACCCGCAAGCCAAGGCTGACTACGCACAATTGCTCGACGATCTGGGCGAAAACTTCGCCGCGCGCACACAAAAGCTGCTGGTCGACGACCGCAGTGACCTCAACATCGAAATCGACGTGCTGCGCGACCGTTTGCAGCGTGAAGGGGTGCGCATCGCCCCGCAGGACAAAAGTTAAACAAAAGGGACCATCATGTCAGAAACAGTTCGCAAAAAGGCCGAAAGCGCCGTCGCACAGGTCGAAGAGGTGACGGCAGTGGTTCTGGCCGAACCCAGCGATGCCAACGCCATTGTGCCGCTTGCCGAAGCGGATGCGCCCGTGGGCGCGGAAATCCGGTCGCGCATGGGCGAGATCGACATGAGTGACACCAACTCGATCGTTTCTTTTGGCTCTGCGGCACAAGCGGAGTTGCAGGAAATCAGCCAGGCCATGCTGTCGGATGTGCGCAACAAGGACCTCGGGCCAGCGGGCGACGGGCTGCGCGACATCGTGACGACAATCCGCGGCTTTTCGGTGTCCGAACTGGACGTCCGGCGCGAGCGGACATTCTGGGAAAAGCTCTTCGGCCGCGCGGCCCCCTTTGCCAAGTTCACGGCAAAGTTCGAATCCGTGCAAAGCCAGATCGACAAGATCACCGACAACCTGCTGGAGCACGAACATACGCTCCTGAAGGACATCAAGTCGCTCGACCTGCTCTATGAAAAGACGCTGCAATTCTACGATGAGCTGGCGCTCTACATCGCCGCGGGCGAAGAGAAGCTGAAGGAACTGGACGAAAACAAGATCCCCGAGATGGAAGCGGCTGTCGAAGCGGCCGCCGAAGATCAGCAGGTGATGAAGGCGCAGGAACTGCGCGACATGCGGGCCGCGCGGGACGATCTGGAACGCCGGGTGCATGATCTCAGGCTGACCCGTCAGGTGACGATGCAAT
>CAZRUV010000013.1:26311-45274 GCA_964603315.1 uncultured Rhodobacterales bacterium | reverse complement strand
CGGTTTTCGCTCAACATGAACGTGCTGATCGACGGTGTGACGCCCAAGGTCTGCTCGATGAAAGAGGTGCTGCGCGCCTTCCTCGATTTCCGGCGCGATGTGCTGATCCGGCGCAGCATGCACCGGATGGAAAAGATCGACCACCGGCTCGAAGTGCTCGAAGGGCTGATCGTCGCCTTTCTCAACCTCGACCGGGTGATCGACATCATCCGCTACGATGATGATCCCAAACCCGCGCTGATGCGCGAGAACTGGAGCGTCGATCACCCCCGCGCCATGTCCGAGGCCGACTATGTGCCGCCCAGCCCCGGCGAGGGCGAGCTGACCGATGTGCAGGCCGAAGCGATCCTTAACATGCGCCTTCGGTCCCTGCGGCGGCTCGAAGAGATGGAGCTTTTGCGCGAACGCGATGCCCTGATGGAGGAACGCGCGGGCCTCGAGGACCTGCTGGAAAGCGACGACCTGCAATGGGCCGCGATTGCCGAGCAGCTCAAGGACGTCAAAAAGCAGTTTGGCAAGGATTACGCGGGCGGCGCCCGCCGCACGACCTTTGCCGAGGCGGGCGAGGTTGAGGACGTGCCGCTGGAGGCGATGATCGACCGCGAGCCGATCACCGTGGTGTGCAGCCAGATGGGCTGGATCCGCGCCATGACCGGCCATATCGACCTCAACCGCGAGCTCAAGTTCAAGGATGGCGACGGCCCGCGTTTCATCTTCCATGCCGAGACGACCGACCGGTTGCTGGTTGTCGGCTCCAACGGGCGGTTCTACACGCTGTCGGCGGCCAACCTGCCCGGCGGGCGCGGTATGGGCGAGCCGGTGCGCCTGATGGTCGACCTGCCGAACGAGGCGCAGATCCTGACCATCCTCACCCACAAACCGGGCCGCAAGCTGCTGGTGGCCTCGTCGGCAGGCGACGGGTTCATCGTGCCCGAGGACGAGGTGATCGCCCAGACCCGGACCGGCAAACAGGTGCTGAACGTGCGCGGCGACGTCACCGCCCGTGTGTGCAAACCGGCCGATGGCGATCACATCGCGACGGTGGGCGAGAACCGCAAGGTGCTGATCTTCCCATTGGCGGAGTTGCCCGAGATGGCCCGGGGCAAAGGCGTCCGCCTGCAGAAATACAAGGATGGCGGCCTGAGCGACGCCACCACCTTTACCCTTGCCGACGGTCTCAGCTGGCTTGATCCCGCAGGGCGCACCCGCACGGAAACCGCGCTGACCGAATGGACCGCCAAACGGGCCAGCGCGGGCCGCATGGCGCCACGAGGATTTCCTCGCGACAACACATTCTAGTCACGTTAGAACTGTACCCACGAGCGAATTGCCCAAAACGGGTGCAGTGACAGGGACAGTACAATGAGTGCGCAGATTCAGGGCCGTTACTTCGGTAAGGGTGCCCCGCTTTTCAAACTATATTTCATCACAGCCATCTTCACGGTGCTCACACTGGGCATCTACCGCTTCTGGGCCAAGACCCGGATCCGCAAATATATCTGGTCCTCCGTGACGGGCGACGACGACAGCTTTGAATATACCGGCACGGGGCTTGAGAAGTTCCTGGGCTTTCTTGTCGCCATCGTGGTCCTCGCGATTTATCTGGGCCTGTTCCAGCTGTTGCTGACCTTTCTCGGATTCTCGATCATCCCGCAGGACAACAGTCCGCAGGCGATCATCGGCCAGAGCATCGCCATCAACCTGTCTTTCCTGGCCATTCTGCCGCTGATCTTCTTCGCGCAATACCGCGCGCGGCGCTACAAGATGGCCCGGTCACGCTGGCGCGGCCTGCGCTTTGGCATGGAAAACGGCGCCTGGGGCTACGTCGCCCGCGCCCTGGGCTATGGCATTCTGACCATCATCACGTTGGGGATCCTGGCCCCGCTGGCGACCTTCCGCCTCGAGAAATACATGGCCGACCGCAGTTGGTATGGCGACGGCCGCTTTGAGCAATCGGGCCGCTGGCAGGACCTCTACAAGGGGATGAAGCACGTCTTTATCGGCATTGGCCTGCTGATTGTGTCCATCGTTCTGGTCGCCATGGCGGCTGGAAACGAGAGCGTGGGCATGGGCATTCTGGGCGGCGTCCTGATCTTTGTCGCCTATATCTGGCTCTTGATCGGCGTCGTCTTCTACCGTGTCTATGCGTTCAACTACATGACCGGAAACAAGGTGCTCGACGGGCAGGTGACGTTCAGTGCCGCGCTGGAAACCAGCACCGTGATCGCCAAGGTCATCGTGGGCTCGGTCGTGATCGCAGTGCTGATGGGCGTTATCTTTGCCGTCATCGCGGGCGTGGGCGCCGCGATTTTCGCGGGCGCGGGCGCCACCGGACAGGTGGGTGCGGGCAGCATTGTCGGCGGTCTCGTGATCCTGATCCTTTACGCCGGTGCCTTCCTGGCCGCTGGCGGCCTGGGCCTCGTCATGATCACGCAACCGATCATCGAACATGCGGTGAACAACATCACCGTCTACAACGCGGATCACCTCAACGAAATCCAGCAACGCTCGGCGGACAGCTTTGCCGATGCGGACGGCTTTGCCGATGCGCTCGACGTGGGTGGCGCCATCTGATGGCCCACCACACCCTGACGCGGGCCCGTTTCTTTGACGGGGAACAGGGCCTGCGGCTGGATGTCGACCTGCAAGTGGACACAGCCGCAGAGACCCTGCGGCTGACCCATCCAGACCTGCCCATGGGCTCGCAATACTGGCCGCTCTGGGCGATCCGGGCGCTCAGCGATCACGCGCGCGAGGATCAGATGATCCTGACGCTGCTTGCGGACAGTTCACTGGACAGTAGCCTGATCATGACGGCGCGACTGACCGTGGACGAGCCCGAGATGATTGCGATCCTCACCCGGCTTTGTCCCGACCTGAGGAAAAAGGACGTGGCGCGGGGCACCTTGCGCAGGGTCATCACGTGGACGGGCGGCGCGGTGGGCGCGCTGGCCCTGATGATCTTTGTCATCCTGCCCGCAATGGCCAACACGCTTGCCGCCTATATCCCGGTGGAGCGCGAAGTGGCCTGGGGCAAGACCGTGGTGCGCGGGATGGAGCGATTCCTGGGCGGCTCCGAGGCCGGCAGCCTTGTGTGCAAGAACGAAGAGGGCATCGCCGCGCTCGAGGCCATGACCCGCCGCCTGACCGAACGTCAGGACCTGCAATACGATCTCACGATTGCGGTTTTTGACAACCGGACTGTGAACGCCTTTGCCGCTCCGGGGGGCCATGTGGTGATCCTGCGCGGCCTCATCGACAAGGCGAGCAGCCCGGACGAGGTGGCCGCCGTGCTGGGCCATGAAATAGGCCACGTGGAATCCCGTGACGTGACACGCAACGCCTTGCGGTCCGCCGGTTCAGCCGGTTTGTTGTCGCTGGTGCTGGGCGATTTCGCGGGTGGTGGTGCGGCGGTGCTGATCGCGGAATGGACGCTGAACGCGTCCTACACGCGCGAGGCCGAGGCCGAAGCGGATCTCTTTGCGCTCGGGATGCTGGACGCTTCGGGCACGGATGCCAACGGCATGGCGGATTTCTTCGACAAGATCACGGAGCTGCAAAATCGCGGCAGCGCGATGCCCGGATTTCTTGCAAGCCACCCGGACAGCGCAGGGCGGGCCGCAGCGGCCCGCGCCTTTGCAGAACGGCAGGGCTACGGCACGACGCCGATCCTGAGCGCGCGCGAGTGGGAGGCGTTGCAAAACATCTGCGACGACTAGGCGCGGTCCCAGAGGCGAATGACCGGCACCCGTGCGGCGGCGTAACCCGGAACGCGCGTATCCAGCCGTTGCGCGAGGTCGGGCAGGCGGCTTACCGGCACCCGTGGGAACAGGTGGTGTTCGCGGTGGTAGAACATCAGGTAGGCGGCGCGGGCCAGTGGTCCGCGCTGGCTGCGCCCGGCAAGGCCGCTGCCGATGGTGCCCTGATGGGTGATCCACACCGCAAAGAACGCGGTCAGACATTGCCCCAGAGCCATCACGCCCAGATGCAGAAGCGCCCACTGGGTGCCGATGCTGATCATGATGACGACGAACACGGCAACGGCAAACCAGTCCCGCAGCACCCGAATGCGCCAGTACCGCGATCCACTGGCCCACGCGTTCCGGTTCAGATCCACCGGAAAGCGCGGGCCATAGGCGAGCACTTGCCACGCGCTCATATGTGCGCATTTGCCTTCGCAGTCGTCGGGGCCAAGGCTGTGCTTGTGGTGCTTGAGGTGGCAATACGCGTCCGCATGGTTTGACCCCAGCATCACTGCGCTCAGCACGTGCATGACGATGCTGTCGCTTGCGCGGCTTAGTCCGAGATTGCCGTGGATGGCCTCATGGTTGAGGCGCAAGGCGCAGAGGAAGAACATGAAGCTCGCCAGAACCCCGAGCGGCCAGAGCGCGGTTGCATAAAGCACCCAGCTCAGGCCCAGCCAGGGCAGGGGCAGCGCCAGTTCGTGCAGGCTCTGCCATCGGGTCATTCCGGTCAGGTCGTGCCAGTCGACGCCTCTCGGGGCTTGTTCCATCTCGCACATTTTGTCGTCCTCCCTGTTGGAACGGGTCAGGCCGCTTGCGGCGCGGGTTCTGGCGCGGGCTCTGCGGGCAGCAGGGCCGCGCGCAGGGTGCCCATGGCGTGGGTGAACCCGAGGCCAAGACAGAGCGCGGCAAAGCCAAGTGCCAGCATCAGCGCGGCGAAAGGCGCGTCCTTCAGCACCGGCAACACGGCGCCGATCATGATCACGCCGCCCGCGCCAATGGCCGCGAAACCGGTTGCAATGGTGATCGACACGGCACGGGCGCGGGCCCGGGTTACGGGGCAGTCACCTACAAGGGCGCCGATGCGCAGGATCATGAGGGTCAGGGCGATCACCGCGCCAAGCGCGAAGGTGATGTAGAGAAATGCGAGGAAAAGCATGGGTGTATCTCCAGTCATGCCAGGGGTGGAAG
Organism: uncultured Rhodobacterales bacterium; assembly: GCA_964603315.1. Classification (GTDB taxonomy): domain Bacteria; phylum Pseudomonadota; class Alphaproteobacteria; order Rhodobacterales; family Rhodobacteraceae; genus Tateyamaria. Next base: position 40,340 of record CAZRUV010000013.1, on the reverse strand, counting down.
GGGCCGGCGCGACATAGGGCTGCGCCAGCGGTTGTAGAGTTTGCCAAAGGTCATCCCCCAGATAGGGGCGATCACCAGCGCGCATCCGATCCAGATGAGCAAGCCATCGGGGTGACGGAACAGATCCAGCATCAGGTGCGCGAGCATCAGAAACGCCGAAGCGACCACGACAGTCACAAAGGCCAAAACACCGGCACCTTTCGCGCTGCCCTTGGAAAAATGCAGATAAATCATGAGGATCGGGGTGCCGAGCACGAGATAGACCGGGCCACCAAAGACAACGGCAAACACGGGTATGAGAAACACCCAAAACCCGAATGCCGCAACGGTCAGTGGCGCAAGGATCAGTGCCTTGGCAAAGGCGACCGGGTCGAGTGCGTAGCGTTCTCCAGTCTTTTTGGTCTTTTCTGTCATGAGAGAAATCTCCGGCGAAATTTTTTTCAGGCGTCGGGTTTTGAGCGGGGCAAGAGGCGGGCGATGCGCGCGCCCATCTTGATCGCGGTGAGTTGCACGGCGCGGGGCAGGCGGTTCACCTCCATATACCAGTCGTCGAACATCTTCATGGTGGACAGCGTTTCGTCTATGCGCGCCTTGACGGCCTTGGGGGTGTTGTCGGCCTCGGCTTCCTCCTGCACCTTTTGCAGGGCCTTGAGGGTCGGCGCGAATTCGCGGGCGCGGCGGCTTTCGATGACGGTGTTGACCAGATCGAACATGTCGCGGATCGAGTGGAAGTGATCGCGTCGGTCGCCCAGCTTGCGCGACGACTGGACAAGGCCGAGGCCCTGCAACTCCTTGAGCCCGTTGGAGACATTTGAGCGGGCGAGGTTCAGCGCCTCGCAGATTTCATCTGCGGTCAGCGGGTCGGGCGAGATGTGCAGCAGCGCATGGATCTGCGCCACGGACCGGTTGGTGCCCCATTTCTGGCCCATGTCCCCCCAGTGGAGGATGAAATCCTGCATGGCCTTGGTGAGGTACATTTCCGAATCTCTCTGAAATTTCTGTAAAGACAGAAATATACGAAACGATAGAAAGGTCAAGCGCTCACGTAACGGTTTCCGATGCGGAAACCGGCCGGATATCGACACGATATCCGTCTTGGTGACAGGCTTTCCGCGTCGGAAAGCTGCCGGACTTTGTGTCAAAGTCCGCGCGGATCAGCGCTCTGGCACCAGTGAAAGGACAAAACAGCACACCTTGGCAACGGACATTTCGCAAGGTTTGAGGCGCGCCCCCGAAGCCAGCGCGAAATGGTTCAGCGAGATGTAATCGCGCCCGCCGAGTTCGTGAGCCACCAGCTTGGTGATGCGCCCATCCGCCAGCACGGATTTGCTGACAACATATCGTCGACCTTGCGATCTGCCGAAAAACGTACCCACGGGCAGCGCCGCAAGTGCGGTCGTGACGCCGGTCACGCCGTCTTTTGTCCGATCTTGGGCTCGGTGCCGTTCTTGACGCGCCGAATGTTCTCGCGGTGCCGCCAGAAGATCAGGAGCGTCAGCAGGACGCCCATGAGCATCGCTTGCCCGTAGTCCAGGAAGATCATCAAAAAGGTCGATGACGCGGCGGCCACAAGGGCGCCCATGGACGAGATGCGCCAGATCGCTGCCCCGATGAGCCACGCGACACACACGCCCAGACCCACTAGAAAATTCAGGGCGAGCATCAGGCCGATGAAGGTCGCGACGCCTTTGCCGCCCCTGAACCCGAGCCAGATGGGGTAGCAGTGGCCCAGCATCGCGGCAAACCCGGCCACCTGTGCTGCGTCCTCCTGTCCGGTGATCGCGCGGGCAAGGAGCAGGGCAACAGCGCCCTTGGCGGCATCCAGCAGCAAAGTGAGCGCCGCCGCCGTCTTGTTGCCGGTGCGCAGGACATTTGTGGCGCCGATATTGCCCGAGCCGATCTGCCGCAGATCACCGAGGTTCATCACCCGGCTCAGCACCATGCCGAAGGGCACCGAGCCCATGGCATAGCCAAGTACGGCCCAGAGGGCGAGCACGGTCAAAGAGCTTTCAAGTCCGGGCATCAGGTCCTCTCGTACACGCGGCTGCCCGCCACGTAGGTTGCCAGAACCTTACCCTGCATGCGCGCGCCGTCAAACGGCGTGTTGCGCGATTTCGATCGCAGGTCGGCGCGGTCCATGACAAAGGGCGCGTCCGCGTCAAAGAGCACAAGGTCAGCCGGAGCGCCCACCGCCAGCCGCCCCGCCTCAAGGCCCAGCCGCTGCGCGGGGTTCAGCGACATGGCGCGCCAGAGCGTGGGCAAATCGACGAGCCCTGCGTGATGGAGCCGCATCGCCGCAGGCAGCAGGGTTTCGAGCGCCACAGCCCCGCTGGCGGCGGCCTCAAAGGGCTGGCGTTTGCTTTCCTCATCCTGGGGCGTGTGCATGGAACTGATGACGTCGATCAGACCGGACTTGACCGCCTCGGCGATAGCGAGGCGGTCGTCCTCGTCGCGCAGCGGCGGCTTGATCTTGAAGAATGTGCGGTAGTCGGCCACGTCCAGCGCATTCAGCGTCAGATGGTGGATCGAGGTGCCCGCGGTGATGTCGAACCCGTTGGCCTTGGCCCGCTCCAGCGGGGGCAGGGCGCGGGCGGTGGTGATCTGGTCGGCGTGGTAACGTGCGCCGGTCATCTCGACCAGGGCAATGTCGCGGTCGAGGCCCATGCGCTCGGCCATCGGCGAAACGGCGGGCAGACCGCGCAGGGAAGCGAACTTGCCCGATGTGGCCGCAGCCCCGGCGCTCAGCCCCGGATCCTGCGGGTGGCCCAGGACCAGTGCGCCAAGGCTGCGCGCATAGGCGAGCGCGCGGCCAAAGACCTTGGGGTCGCTGACCACATGATCGCAGTCGGTGAAGGCGACGGCGCCCGCATCCAGAAGGAATCCGATCTCGGTCATTTCGCGTCCCTGCCGCCCCTTGGTCAGGGCGGCCATGGGCAGCACGTTGACGGGGGCCGCCTCGCGCGCCCGGCGGATGACGAATTCCAGTGTTTCGGGGTTGTCGATGGCCGGGTCCGTGTCGGGCCGGGTGACCATGGTCGTCACGCCGCCTGCCGCTGCCGCAAGGCCCGCCGACCCAAAGCTTTCCTTGTGCCGTTCACCGGGCTCGCAAACCTTGACGCCGATATCAACGAGACCCGGCGCCAGATGCTTGCGTCCGCAATCAACTGTGGTGCGTGCCTCCGGCAGGGGGCTGTTGTCGGTGATCACCGCGCTGATCCGCCCGTCGGTGATGCCAAGCGCACCGGTTGTGACATTGCCCGCTTCGGGGTCGATCAGCTTGGCATGGGTGAGCAGAAGGTCGGTCATTGCGGGCCTCGGATCGGAGCGTGGTGCGTCATCCGGCCATCCGGATGAAAACGTAAGTAAAGAGCGCAAGAAGGATCAGCACCAGCATCGCCACGCGCCCGGACATGGCCGCGTCCGAGGGGCGCTTCCTGCGTGTTTCGGGCGGGGCGCTGTAGGGCTTGGCCGCGTCTGATGTCAGGTCCGCGTCGGCGCTGTAGTCGGTGCGCAACGCGCCATAGGTCCCGATCAGGGTCAGCGCCGCATCCGGTTTCAGCACATCGGCCCGATCCTCGAAAGCGAGCGAAAACACGACCATGACCCAGCCACCCAGACGGTCCAGCTTGACCCGGTCCGGGGCCAGTTGCTCCTGTGGCACGCCCGCGCCGTCGTGCAGGTATGCGAGGAGACCAACCCCATCGAGGTCCGAAACGGGGAAGAGCTCGATATGTTCGAGATTTGGCAGCGCCTCGGTGCCCAGCACGCCCGCCACGGCCTTGGGATTGTCCTTGAGCGCGCTGGCCTCGACATCCGTCATCGACAGGGCAAAGACGCGGACAACGCCGCGTTCATTGGCGGGGATGGTGATTGCGGTGCTCATGCCGTGCCGTCCTGAACGCGGCGGATCAGACTGTAGACATTGCGCCCTTCGGTCAGATCCTCGAAGCCGATGGGGATCACCGTGTCACGGCGTTTGCCGGGCTTGATCCGTTCGGCGAAGTGGATGTTGGAACGTGTACCATCTGTCAGGGTGACCGTGGTGTCGTGGCTGAGCGGGAAGCTTTCCAGAGTGCGGGGGCGGAAGGGCAAAGAGGTGCCAATGAAGGCGCGTTTGTTGGACAGCGAATAGAAGGTTTTCCGGCGCACATAGGCTTTCCACGGATGTATCAGGACCAGCTCATAAAGGCCGACCGCCCCAAAAAACGCAGGCAGAATCAGATTGGTCGCGCCCGGTGCCTCTTCGAGGTTGAACCCCTTGGCAGCGATGATTGTGAAGATCACGCCCAGTATGGGCTGTCCAAAGCTGGTCCACGCCAGCCGTAGCCCGCTGTCGGGCGCGCCCTGCCAGATGATGTGTTCATCCGGGTCAAGGAGGCCGTCCCATTCGTCGCTCATGCCGCCCCCCGGACCGCGCGCAGGTTGCGGGCGAGCAGGTCCATGGCGGCCATGCGCACCGCGACGCCCATTTCGACCTGATCCTGAATGACGCTGCGGTTGATGTCGTCGGCCAGCGTGCCGTCGATCTCGACGCCGCGGTTCATCGGGCCGGGATGCATGACGATCGCATCGGGCTTGGCATGGGCCAGCTTGGCCGCATCGAGGCCGAAGCGATGGTAATATTCGCGTGTCGACGGGATAAAGCCGCCGTCCATCCGCTCGCGCTGCAGGCGCAGCATCATGACCACATCCACATCCTCGAGCCCCTTGGCCATGTTGTCATAGACTTCGACGCCGAATTCCGAAATGCCCGAGGGCATCAGGGTGGGGGGGCCAATCAGGCGGATACGGTTTTCCATCTTGCCCAGCAGGATGATGTTGGACCGCGCCACACGGCTATGGGCGATGTCACCGCAGATCGCGATGTTCAGGCGGTGAAGCCGGCCCTTGGCCCGGCGGATCGTGAGCGCATCCAGAATGGCCTGGGTGGGGTGTTCGTGCCGCCCGTCACCGGCATTCAGCACCGCGCAATTCACCTTTTGCGCCAGAAGGTCCACGGCACCCGAATGCGGGTGGCGCACGACCAGCAGGTCGGGGTGCATCGCGTTCAGCGTCATGGCGGTGTCAATCAGCGTCTCGCCCTTGGCGATGGAGGACGCCTGCATCGCCATGTTCATCACATCCGCGCCAAGCCGCTTGCCCGCCAGTTCGAAACTGGCCTGCGTGCGGGTCGAATTTTCGAAGAACATGTTGATCTGGGTCAGGCCCGCCAGCGCCTCGCCATGTTTGGTGTTGCTGCGGTTGAGGTCGACATAGTCTTCGGCCAGATCCAGAAGGGTGACAATCTCTTCGGGGCGCAGATGCTCGATCCCCAGCAGGTGGCGGTGGGTAAAGGTCATGACGCTCTCCGGCAGGTGCTGGGCGGCGTTATAGGAACGCGTGGGCCCCGGGGCAAGCGGGGCGTTTTGATTGCCGCGCCCGCAGGTTAGGGTGGCGTATGGAATCGCAAGACTATCACGCGGCGGTGGCAGCGCTGGCCTGGCAGATCGAACTGGGCGTGGACGAGTGCATCGGGGATGCGCCGGTCAACCGATATGACGCGCCGCCGCCCGCGCCGAAAGCGGCCCCCGAGGCTGTGCCTATGGCAGCGGCTGTGGCGGATGACCCCGTCAAAATCGCGCAATCGGCAGCGGACGCGGCACAGGACCTGCCCGGGCTCAGGGCTGCTTTGGCTGCGTTCGAACATTGCGAACTCAAGCGCGGCGCGCGCAATCTGGTCTTTTCCGACGGCGTGCCGGGCGCGCGGGTGATGATCGTGGGTGAAGCGCCGGGCCGGGACGAGGACCGGGTCGGCAAGCCGTTTGTAGGCCGCGCGGGGCAGTTGCTGGACAAGATGCTGGCCGCAATTTCACTGAGCCGCGAAAGCTCTGTCTACATCACCAACGTGCTGCCGTGGCGCCCGCCGCAGAACCGCGACCCGAAGCCCGAGGAAATCGCGATGATGCAGCCGTTTCTGCACCGACATATCGCGCTCGCCAACCCGGATGTGCTGGTGGTCGTGGGCAACCACGCCTGTCAGGCGCTGTTGGGCAAGCGCGGGATCACGCGGCTGCGCGGCGACTGGACCGAAGCGCAGGGCAAACCGGCCATCCCGATGTTTCACCCGGCTTACCTGCTGCGCAATCCCGCGGCCAAGCGCGAGGCCTGGGCCGACCTTCTGAGCCTGCAGGCGCGTTTGCGCGATGGTTGATCCGGTCCTGTTGCTGGCGTTCATCCCGGCGGGGCTGGCGCTGAACCTGACACCGGGGGCGGACATGATGTTCTGCCTGGGCCAGGGGATGCGGGCGGGGCCACGCGCCGCCATCGCGGCGAGTGCGGGGATATCAGTCGGGGCGTTTGTGCATACGGGCCTCGCTGGACTGGGCCTTGGCGCATTGGTCGCGGCTGTGCCGCTGGCCTTCGAAGTCATTCGGTGGATTGGCGTGGCCTATCTGCTCTGGCTGGCCGTGCAGACCCTGCGGCATCGCTCGACACCGGATGTGACGCCCGTGGCACCGCGCCGGGCCTTTCGCGCAGGTCTGATGGTGAACCTGACGAACCCCAAGGTCATCCTGTTTGTGCTGGCCTTTGTGCCGCAATTCGTGAACCCGGAGGCGGGACCGGTCCTGCCGCAATTTCTCATCTTTGGCGCGCTGCTGGCGCTGGGTGGCTTTGTCATCAATGGCGCCGTGGGCGTATTCGCGGGCGGCGCAGGTCAGCGTCTGGCGCAGGGCAGCCGCGTGTTGGACTATCTCTCGGCCGGTGTTTTCGGCGCCCTCGCAGCCCGCCTTGCCATTCTGGAGCGTACATGAGCCGTATCGACGAAAGTCTTGATTTCATTGCCATCCGCATTGCCGTTCTGACGGTGAGCGACAGCCGGTCACTGGAAGAGGACCGGTCGGGCGAAGTTTTGGTAGGTCGGCTGATGCAAGCCGGCCACGTGCTCGCCGCCCGCGCCATCCTGCCCGATGAGCGCGGCGAGATCGCCGATCAGTTGCGCGCGTGGTGTGATGATCCCGAAATTGACGTGGTGATCTCGACCGGTGGGACCGGCCTGACAGGGCGCGATGTCACGGTCGAGGCGCATCGCGATGTCTATGAAAAGGAGATCGACGCCTTTGGCACGGTGTTCACCTTGGTCTCCATGCAGAAGATCGGCACAAGCGCGGTGCAAAGCCGGGCCACGGGTGGCGTGCGCAACGGCACGTACCTCTTTGCGCTGCCGGGCAGTCCGGGCGCGTGCAAGGACGCATGGGACGAGATTCTGGCCCGGCAACTCGATTACCGCCACCGTCCCTGCAATTTTGTCGAAATTTTGCCCCGGCTCGACGAACATCAGCGACGGAAATAGCGCGGCTTTGCGTAACAGTATTGTTGCTTGGTATATTGCGGCGCAGTCCTACGTTATATGTGGGATGAGAGAATGTTGATAGAGGCCTGAATTCATGCGCTTTTTGCGGCAAAGTCTGATGGGGCTTGTGCTGGCGGCCCTGAGCCTCGGCCTGCTGGCCTATGCCGCGCAGATCGTGGGCGGTGCCTTGCAGGACCGGCTGGCGCGGGAACAAACTGCGCCGCCGCCGCGTGAGCGCGTCTTTGCCGTGAGTGTCGTCCTGGCCGAGCCGGGAACCGAAACACCCGTTCTTGAGAGCTTTGGCGAGGTCCGCAGCCGGCGCACGCTGGAACTGCGCGCCGCCGCGACCGGCCGGGTGATCGAACTGTCGGACGTGTTCGAGGACGGGGGCGAGGTGCAGGCCGGTCAGGTGCTGCTGCGGATCGACCCCGCAGATGCGCAAGCCGACCGGGAGCGGGCCGAGGCGGACCTGCGCGACGCCGAAGCCGAAGTGCGCGACGCAGAGCGCGGTCTGGTGCTGGCACGTGACGAGGAAAAGGCAGCGCAGGATCAGGCCGATCTGCGCGCCCGCGCCTTTGCGCGGCAGCAGGATCTGGCGGAGCGCGGCGTCGGCACGGCAGCGGCCGTGGAAGACGCGGAGTTGTCGGCGGCAAGTGCGCGCCAATCCGTTCTGTCGCGGCGTCTGGCCGTGGCGCAGGCCGAGGCGCGGGTCGATCAGGCGCAAACCCGTCTGGCCCGCGCACAGATTGCGCTGAACGATGCGCAGCGCACCCTCGACGATACGACTGTCACCGCACCCTTCACCGGAACGCTCAGCGCCACGAACGTGGTCGAGGGGCGCCTGATCGCCGCCAATGAAAAGCTGGCCGATCTGATTGATCCGGGCGCGCTCGAGGTTTCGTTCCGCGTCTCGACCGCGCAATATTCCCGCATTCTGGGCAACGAAGGGGATCTGCTGGATGCGCCGGTCACAGCCATTCTGGACGTGTCCGGTGTGGACCTGACCGCGCGCGGCCTGATCAGCCGCGCCAGTGCGGGTGTGGGCGAGACGCAGACCGGTCGACTGGTCTTTGCCCGGCTGGATGCGGCGCAGGGGTTCAAGCCCGGTGACTTTGTGACCGTGCAGGTGGAGGAGCCGCCGCTGGAGCGCGTGGTGCGCCTGCCAGCGTCGGCAATTGATGCGAACAATACCGTTCTTGTGCTGGGCGAGGAAAACCGCCTTGAGGCGGTGGAAGTCGACTTGATGCGACGCCAGGGCGATGACGTGCTTGTGCGCGGGCGCGGGATCGTGGGCCGCGAGGTTGTCGAGGCGCGTTCGCCCCTGCTTGGGGCTGGTATCCGCGTGCGCCCCTTGCGCCCGGATGCAGCCCCGACCGAGCCCGAGATGCTGGAACTGACCGAAGAGCGCCGCGCGCGGCTTGTCGCCTTTGTCGAGGGCAATCAGCGCATGCCGGCGGAGGCCAAGGCCCGCGTGCTGGCCCGCCTGAGCGAAGACCGCGTGCCCGCCAACATGGTTGCACGGCTGGAAAGCCGGATGGGGGGCTAGGTCATGGCGCGCCGTCCCTTTGGCATTCCGGCATCGGCGGGCAGCATTCTGGGCTATTTCGTGCGGCACCGCACCGTGGCCAACCTGCTTTTGCTGGTGATGCTGGTGGCGGGGATCGCGGCCATTCCGAATCTGCGGGCGCAGTTTTTCCCGGACATCATCATCGACAATGTCACCGTGTCCGTGCGGTGGGACGGCGCGGGCGCAGAGGATGTGGACGCAGGCATCGTACAGGTGCTGGAACCTGGTCTGCTGGCCGTCGAGGGGGTGGAAAGCTCGTCCGCACGCTCGACCGAAGGGTCGGCCACGATCACACTGGAATTCGAGCCCGGATGGGACATGGGGCGCGCCGCGGATGATGTGCAAACGGCGGTGGATGCCATCACGACGCTGCCCGATGATGCTGACGAGCCCACCGTGCGGCGGGGGGCATGGCGGGACCGTGTGACCGATCTGGTGATCACCGGCCCTGTGGCCCCGGAACAGTTGGGCGTCTTTGCCGATGAACTCGTCACGCGCCTTTTTGCCCAAGGGGTGACGCGCACGACGATCCGGGGCGTTGCCGCCCCGCAGATCCTCGTCGAAGTGCCGTCGCTGCAACTGATCGCCCATGACGTGACCATGTCCGAAATATCGGCGGTCATTGCGGGCGAGGTGGACGCGGACCCCGCGGGTGACGTGACCGGTGCCAACGCGCGGGTGCGCACGGGCACGCAGAAACGCACGCCCGAAGAGATCGCGGGCATTGTGCTGCGCTCCAACCCCGACGGCTCCAAGCTGCGGATAAGGGACGTTGCAACCGTGACGCAGTTGGGGGCCAGCCGCGACCGCAGCTATTTCGTGGGTGACAACCCGGCAGTGTCGATCCGGGTGGACCGGTCGAACAAGGGCGATGCGATTGCCATTCAGGGGCAGGTGCAGGACGTCGCGGCCGAGCTTGAAGCGACCTTGCCGCCGGATGTGAGCATCGAACTGATCCGCACGCGCGCCGAAGCCATCACCGCGCGCCTCAACATCCTGATCGACAACGCGATGGTCGGGCTCGCGCTGGTGATCTGCCTGCTGTTCCTGTTCCTCAACGCGCGCACGGCGTTCTGGGTGGCGGCGGGCATACCGGTGGCGCTGCTCGCAGCGATTGCGCTGATGTATCTGGGCGGGCTGACGATCAACATGGTCTCGCTCTTTGGGCTGATCATCACGCTGGGCATCGTCGTGGACGATGCTATCGTGGTGGGCGAACATGCCGATCATCGCTACCGCACTTACGGTGAGGACCCGCTGACCGCGGCGGAAAACGCCGCGCGGCGCATGTCGATGCCGGTCTTTGCCGCGACGTTAACCACCGTAATTGCCTTTTTCGGCCTGCTCGCGGTCGGGGGGCGGTTTGGGGATCTGATCGTGGACATCCCGATCACCGTGATCATGGTGCTGATCGCGTCGCTGGTGGAATGTTTCCTGATCCTGCCACATCACATGGGCCACGCCCTGTCCGCGGTGGACAAGCCCCGCTTCAGCCGCGTCAGCCTTGCCGTTGCCATTGCCGCCATCCTTGGCGTCAGCGCGGTTGCAACGGGCGGGCTGTCTTATGTGCTGTGGCCCGGGGCCATGACCGGCTGGCTGGCCGCGCTGCCCTATCTGGCGGTTGGGCCGGGGCTGGTGGCGGCCCTGTTCCTGATCCAGCCGCGCGCCCGGAAGCTCGCGTGGATCGGCGCCATGGGGCGCAACGGCCTCGACATGCCGTCAACCATGGTCAACGGCGCTTTCGTCTGGATGCGCGAGCGGCTGTTCCGTCCGTTCATGGCGGGTGTGATTGTGGCGCGTTACGTCGTGCTGGCCGGTGTCTGCCTCGTGCTGGCCACGCAAGTGGCGCTATTCATGCGGGGCGACGTTCAATGGCGGTTCTTCAATGCGCCCGAGCGTGGATCGGTCACCGGCAATTTCGCCATGGTCGAAGGTGCCACCCGCGAAGACACGCTCGCGATGATGCGCGAGATGCAACGCGCCACCGAAGCGCTTGGTGCCGAATACGAAGAGCGCCATGGCCGCAACCCGATCGACTATGTCATCGCCGAGATCGGCGGCAATGCAGGCCGGGGCCTTGCCGGGTCGGACAGCAAGGACAGCGATCTGCTGGGCGGGATTTCCATCGAGCTGATCGATGCGGATCTGCGTCCCTATTCCTCTTTCGCCTTTGTGGCCGAGTTGCAGGACGCCGTGGTGCATCACCCGCTGGCCGAGACGGTCAGCTTTCGCGGCTGGCGGTCGGGGCCGGGGGGCGACGCGCTGGACGTCGAGTTCTTTGGTGCAGACAGCGACACGCTCAAGGCCGCGTCCGAAGACCTCAAGCGCGCGCTGTCGCAATACCCCGAGGTCAGTGCGGTTCAGGACAACCTCGCCTTTGACAAGGAGGAGTTGATCCTCGACCTGACGGCACAGGGTCAGGCGTTGGGGTTCACCATCGACACGCTGGGCCGGGCGTTGCGGGACCGTCTGAACGGGATCGAAGCGGCAACCTTTCCCGACGGGCCGCGCAGTGCCGAAATCCGTGTGGAACTGCCCGACGGCGAGTTGACGGCGGATTTCCTCGATCGGACACAAATGCGCACACCGGAGGGGCAGTACGTGCCGCTGGCGGACATCGTCAGCGTCGAACGGCGCACGGGGTTTTCGACGGTGCGGCGCGAGAACGGCATCCGCCTGATTTCCGTAACGGGCGACATTTCAGAGGATGATCCCGCCCGCGCGACCGAGATCAATGAGGCGCTGCGCGACGACATCCTGCCCGAAATCGCCGCCGTGCGGCAGATCGAATACAGGCTGGCGGGCCTGAGCGAACAGGAGGACCTGTTCCTGCAGGAATCGATGACGGGTCTGATCCTGTGCCTCACGGGGATTTACCTCGTGCTGGCCTGGGTATTTTCCAGCTGGACGCGACCCATTGTGGTGATGGCGATCATTCCCTTTGGCCTCGTTGGCACGATCTATGGGCACAGTGTCTGGGGTGTGCCGCTGAGCATGTTCACGGTTGTGGGTCTGCTGGGTATGACCGGGATCATCATCAACGATTCCATCGTTCTGGTCATCACGATTGACGAATACGCGGCCGAGCGCGGGCTGGTGCCGTCGATCATTGACGGGGCGTCGGACCGCCTGCGCCCGGTGATGCTGACGACCTTGACCACCGTGCTGGGCATGACACCGCTGCTCTACGAGACGTCGCAGCAGGCGCAATTTCTAAAGCCGACGGTGATCACGCTGGTCTACGGCCTGGGCTTCGGCATGGTGCTGGTGCTGCTGGTGGTGCCTGCGCTGGTCGCTGTGCAATATGATGTGGCGCGGTTGATCCGCGCGATGCGGCGCGGGCTGAGAGCGCCAGCCGCCGGGCTGCGCTGGTCACTTTATGCGCTGTGGGCGCTGGTTCTGGCGTGGTTTGCGGCCACCCTTGGCCACACGATCATGCAAGGCACGCTGCCGGATGCATTGATCGCCGCGTTGCCGCCCTTGCCCGAACTTGGGGCGATGCGCCTCGCTTTTGCGCTGTTTGCCGTGGGCGTCATGGCGATGGGGCTGGGCGCATATGTCGTGGCCGCCATCGGCTATCAGGTCCTGCGCCGGCGGTCGGTCGCTTAACCCGCAGCGCCGCAGCCTTGCACGTCAACGGCGTACTTGCCGCCCAGAATGGTGATCCGCAAGGCGGATCGGTCGACCGAGAATGGCCCGCCATCTGGGTGGATCATCTCGCTCACCGCGACAAGGGTGTTGCCCTGGCGCGTCGTGTCCGCCTCACCGACCCAGATCCCGGGTGCGCCGGGTTCGATCACGGCGACTTCGGTGCCGCCGGTATGCGGCAGGGTCACGCGCGCCTCGATCGACATACCGTATTCGGACGGCGCGATGCGGCAGGCGACACGCGAGACGCCCGCGTCTTTTGCCGCGATCGGCATATCGTCCAGTGCGGCGACAATCGCGGGGGTCGGGCTGGTATCGGCGCTGTTCAGCGTGGTGTCGATGTCCAGTGTGTACGGCAGGCAGACTTCGGCGCAGACGCCGATGGACATGCGGGTGCGCAGGCGCATCGGCCTGTCGCTGCGCTTAGGCGTGATGTGCAGGGGCAGGGTAACCTGCCCGGAATAGCCCACGGACCGCAACCCGTTCTGGGACGAGACGGTTGGCGTGGGCCACGAGACATCGACGGCCGCAATGTTGCGCGCGCGCCTCCAGTCGAACTGCGGCGGGATGCCCGCCTCGCCCGGGACACGCCAGTAGGTCTTCCATCCCGGCTCGAGCGTCAGCTGGATCGCGGCCACGCGCCGCCCGTCCGGCAGGGTCCAGCCCTGCAGAACCTGCGCGGTTACGGGATCAAAGTCCTGCGCCGCTGCGGGAACGGGCAGGACGGTCAGCGCGGCCAATACCGCGCCGGACAAAAGACGTGTCATTCTTTTCATGGGTTCTAGATGACGGCTCTTGCGATGAAATCCAACTCACGATTCAGTGGGCCGGGGACCGCTTGGTCCGGCCAAGAGGGTTGCCGCCCTGTCACCGGCACTGCATCCTGAGCACAAGGACCGAAAGGCGATACATGGCAGACCCCGACAAGATGAACCTCACGGGCACGTTGCTGGTGGCGATGCCGGGCATGGGCGATCCGCGCTTTGACCGGTCCGTCATCCTGCTGTGTGCGCATTCGCATGAAGGCGCGATGGGGCTGATCGTGAACAAGCCCGCCCCGGAGATGGCTCTGGGTGATCTGCTGGACCAGTTGGAAATCAGCTGCGCCACCAAGTTGCGCAACAAGCAGGTGCATTTCGGCGGACCGGTCGAGGTGCAGCGGGGGTTCGTGTTGCACGGGACCGCCTATCAGTCCCGGTTGCAGTCACTTGAGGTGACCGGCGATTTTGCGATGACGGCGACGCTTGATGTGCTTGAGGATATGGCCATCGGGCAGGGGCCCGAACCATCGCTCGCGATGCTGGGCTATGCCGGGTGGGGCCCCGGTCAGCTGGAAAGCGAGATCGCCCGAAATGACTGGCTGACGGCGGACAGCACGCCGGGCCTCGTCTTTGACACCGATGACGATGAAAAGTGGCTGGCGGCGGTGCGCAGCCTTGGCATCGACCCCTTGGGTCTGTCGGGCGAGGCCGGGCGGGCCTAGC
>CAZRUV010000013.1:3349-26211 GCA_964603315.1 uncultured Rhodobacterales bacterium | reverse complement strand
CGCAGCCTTGGCATCGACCCCTTGGGTCTGTCGGGCGAGGCCGGGCGGGCCTAGCAACTGTATTTCTCAGACACTCTGAGAAATACAGTTGCTAGCGCGGTGCGGCGGCGCGCTGCAAGCGGTCGTTGATCGCGTGGCCTAGCCCATGCGCCGGAATGGGCGCAACGGCGATGTTGCGGCCCGTGGCATCGAGCGTGTGCAGCGCGTCAAAGAGGTTTGCCGCCGCTTCGGTCAGATCGCCCGCCTCGGACAGGTTCAGGTCGCACGCCATTGGCCCAAAGCCCAGAAACACCTCGCCCGGATCGGCACCTGATGCGTTCAGCCGCACCCGCGCGTCCGGCGCGTAATGCGAGGCCAGCTGTCCGGGCGCCGTGATACGGTCGCCTGCATCGGCCAGCGGACCGACCAGCGCTTCGATCGCGTCGACCGGCACACCGCCGGGACGCAAGAGCGCCAGTGGCGTGCCGCCGACGATGGTCGATTCCAGCCCAACGGGGCAAGCCCCGCCATCTATGACCGCAGCGATCCGACCCTCCAGACCTGCCATCACATGCGCTGCCGTCGTCGGGCTGATGGCACCGGACGGGTTGGCCGACGGCGCGGCCAACGGGCCACCGAACGCGCGCAAGAGCGCCTGCGCCACCGGATGTGCGGGCATGCGCACGGCCACTGTCTCCAACCCGGCTGTGACCAGCGACGCGATCCCGTGGCCCGCAGCCAGCGGCAGCACAAGCGTCAGCGCGCCGGGCCAGAAGGCCTGAGCGAGTGTTCGCGCCGCGTCGTCGAACACCGCGATGCGCTCTGCCGCGGCCATGTCGGGCACATGCACGATCAGCGGGTTGAAGCTGGGCCGCCCCTTGGCGGCATAGATGCCAGCCACCGCATCTGCATCGCGCGCATCCCCGCCAAGGCCGTAGACCGTCTCGGTCGGGAAGGCGACCAGCGCACCGTCCGACAACAGCGCGGCGGCTGTGGCAAGGTCCTCTTGTGAGGGGCTGAGCAGATGCGTCTTTTTCATGCGGCCTCGGATAGTGACGCCGCGTATGGGTTGCGATGGGGCAAGGGCACCCGCATCTTGGCATCAAGGACGCCCGTTTACGCGCCCCGTCCACGCTTGCCAAGACTGTGAACCGGAGACAGCCGCCATGACATACCGTGCCCCCATTGATGACTACCGATTCCTGTTCGATCACGTGGTGGACCTCGCGCAGGTGACCGGGACCGACCGTTTTGCCGAAGCCACGGATGATCTGACCAGCGCCATTCTGACCGAGGCCGGCAAGCTCTGCGAAGAGGTGATGGCACCGCTGCAACGGCCCGGCGACCTGCATCCCGCGCGGCTGGAAAACGGCGTTGTGCGCACATCGCCCGGATATGCCGAGGGGTACAAGGCGATTGCGGACGGCGGCTGGGTCGGGATGGCAGCGGACCCCGAATATGGCGGCATGGGCTTGCCGATGACGCTGACGACGGCCGTGAACGAAATGATGAGCGCCGCCTGCCTGTCGCTGCAACTGGCCCCCCTGATGACGCAGGGCCAGATCGAAGCGCTGGAACATCACGCGAGCGACGAGATCAAGGCGCTCTACCTGCCCAAGCTGATTTCCGGCGAATGGACCGGCACGATGAACCTGACCGAGCCACAGGCCGGTTCGGATGTGGGCGCTCTCAGTTCCAAGGCCGAAGACAATGGCGACGGCACCTACAGCATCACGGGGCAAAAGATCTACATCTCGTGGGGCGACAACGACTTTACCGACAATGTCTGCCATCTGGTGCTGGCGCGTCTGCCGGGTGCACCTGCGGGTACCAAGGGGATTTCGCTGTTTCTCGTGCCCCGCAACCTGCCGGATGAGAATGGCAATGCGGGGGTTGCGAACAGTCTCAAGGTCGTGAGCCTCGAGCACAAGATGGGCCTGCACGGCTCGCCTACCTGCGTGATGCAATATGACGGGGCCAAGGGCTGGCTGGTTGGCCCTGAGGGCGGCGGCATGGCCGCCATGTTCACCATGATGAACAACGCGCGGCTTGGCGTCGGCGGGCAGGGCGTCGGCGCCGCCGAAGGGGCCTACCAGCACGCGCTGGCCTATGCGCTGGATCGCAGGCAGGGCCGCACCGAGGGTGAGACAGGCGCCATCATCGACCATGCGGATGTGCGGCGGATGCTGATGACCATGCGCGCCGACACCTATGCGGCACGGGGGATTGCCTTGCTGTGTGCGGTGGCCATCGACATGAGCACGGCAACGGGTGACGACAAGTGGAAATCCCGCGCCGCCCTGCTGACCCCCATCGCCAAGGCGTTCGGGACGGATATCGGCAACGAGGTGGCGGGCATGGGCATTCAGGTCCATGGCGGCATGGGCTTTGTCGAGGAAACGGGTGCTGCGCAATATGCCCGCGACGTGCGGGTCACCACGATCTACGAGGGCACCAACGGCATTCAGGCCATGGACCTCGTGGCGCGCAAGATGATGGATGGCGGCGAAGCTGCGAACCTGCTGATGGACGAGATGGAGGCCGCCGCAGAGACAGCGCGTGACGTGCTGCCCGGGCTGGCCGAGCCCGTCTGGCAGGCCTGCGAGTCCCTGCGCGAAACCACCGAATGGAT
Organism: uncultured Rhodobacterales bacterium; assembly: GCA_964603315.1. GTDB lineage: Bacteria > Pseudomonadota > Alphaproteobacteria > Rhodobacterales > Rhodobacteraceae > Tateyamaria. The sequence continues at coordinate 23,600 of CAZRUV010000013.1, read as the reverse complement.
GATCGCGCAAAATCACCGGGTCCGGTTTGCGGGTGCGGTGCCCTATCTGCGCGCCTTTGCGCGGGTGCTGGGGGGGCATATCCACCTGCAATCGGCGATGAACGACCCCGAAGGCCCGCGTGCCAAGGTCGCGCAGTTCTACATCCAGCGCCTTTTGCCGGATCACAGCAGCCTGCTTGCACAAGCCCAGGCGGGCGATTACGACGTTTATGCCCTGACACCGGAAGAGTTCGCCGCCTGATGAAAGACATCCCGCCCACCGGTTTGAGATACCCATGGGCGGAGCCGCCGGAAAATGGCGCTGCGATCGAGGTGGCCGATGGCGTGCTTTGGTGTCGGCTGCCGTTGCCGATGAAGCTGGATCACGTGAACGTCTATGCGCTGGATGATGGCGACAGCTGGACGGTGATCGACACCGGCTTTGATTCCAAAAAGACGCGGGGCATGTGGGAAGGCCTGATGGCGGGCCCCATGGGCGGCAAGCCGGTGGGGCGCGTCGTTGTCACCCACCATCACCCCGATCATGTCGGCCTTGCGGGCTGGTTTCAGAGCGCACATGGCGCCGAGTTGCTCACAACGCGCACAGCCTGGCTGATGGCGCGGATGTTGACGCTGGATGTGCAGGAGACGCCGGTGCCGGAATCGGTGGAATTCTGGCGCAGTGCGGGGATGGACCCTGATTTGCTGGCCGAGCGCGCGCAGGAACGGCCCTTCAACTTTGGCGACATCGTTGCGCCGATGCCGCTGGGCTATACGCGGCTGCGGCAGGGCGATGTGATCGAGATGGGCGGGCGGTCTTGGGATGTGCATATCGGCAATGGCCACGCCCCGGAACACGCCACCTTCTGGAGCCGGGATGACACTCTGGTGCTGGCCGGAGATCAGATTCTGCCGTCGATCAGCCCCAATATCGGGGTATACGCCACCGAACCGATGGCCGACCCGATTGGCGAATGGCTCGAAGCTTGCGAGCGCCTGTCGGGCCTCGCCCGTGAGGACCATCTGGTGCTTGGCGGGCACAAGCTGCCCTTTACCGGGTTGCCCACGCGCATGCGGCAACTGATCGACAATCACCACGGTGCGCTGAGCCGCCTGCTGGAACATCTCGACACCCCCAAGGCGGCGGGCGAGTGTTTCGCGCCGCTCTTCAAACGCAGCATTGGTCCGGGCGAGTATGGGCTGGCGCTGGTTGAGGCCGTGGCACATCTGTCGCATCTTTACCAGGACGGTCGCGCAACCAGAGCCCGGCGCGATGACGGGGCTTTGGTGTATCAACGGGTGGGGTGAGCCATGAGTGACGAGATCAGCACGGCGGCGGAGGCGGCAGAGGCCTATGCCATTCCGCGCGCCCACGAGGTGCATGCGGATCCGCAGACGCGCAATGCTGCGGACCAGCCGATGCCCAAGGGGATCAGCAAGACACCCGCCGAAAAGAAGAGCCCGGCCCAATGGGCTTATGAGAGAATTATTCTCTATATCAAGAACTTCGAGGAAAGCCTTGATAACGAACATGAGGTTGCGATGGGCTTTACCGGGGGTGAGGCCGGTGTGCTGCGGATCGAGGGCATGGGGTATTTTGACCCGGACATCATCACCTTCTACGGGTCTGACCCGGCCGGATCAAAGACGCAACTGGTGCAGCATGTCAGCCAGTTGAACGTGATGCTGCGCGCCTTGCCGAAATCGGTCGAAAAGGATGCGCCGTCCCGCATCGGCTTTCGCCTGATCAAGGATCTCGAAGAGGGCTGAGACCCGCGCGCCAAAGACGCAGTGACAGCGCGTTGCGGATGCGGTAACGGACGTCAAAGCCAACACGCAATTCAAGGGAGCCACGCATGGCCGAGCACAAACATGGCGAAATGGACGTCACGGAACATGAAAAGATGTTCGACGGATTCGTGTCCTTCACAACTTGGTCAGTGGTCGTGATTCTGCTAATCATCATCGGAATGGCTGTGTTTATCTCCTGACAAATACAGAACGGGGCAGAGGGCATTCTGACATGATGAAACGTGCATTTGGCGCGCTTGGGCTTGTATTGATTCTGGGCGCGTGCGCGGCACCGCCTGCCATTCCATACGCCTCCGACGCACGCGTCGCGGCGTCGGCCTACCGCGAACCGGGTCCGGCGACGCTGACCGTCTTTACCATGGTGAACAACCGCTCGGGTCGCGGTGCCCATACGGCGCTGATGATCAACGGCAGCCAGCGCGTGATCTTTGACCCTGCGGGGTCCTTTACCAATGAACGGGTGCCGGAGCAGGATGACGTGCTGTACGGTGTGAGCCCGGCAGTGCTGGCGGGCTATATGAGCGCCCATGCCCGCGCCACCTATCACGTGGTGCGTCAGACGGTGGAAGTGACGCCGGAGCAGGCCGAGATCGCGTTGCGTCTGGCAACGCAGAACGGCGCAGTGGCGGGTGGGTTCTGCACCAGTGCCACAACCGGATTGCTGCGTCAGGTGCCCGGCTTTGGCGATGTGAAATCGACGCTGTTTCCGGCGCAACTCATGGCGGCCTTTGCCGAACGTGCCGGTGTGATCGAGGACCGGTATTACGAAGATGATGAAGGCACGATTGTGGATGGTGTCGCGGGGATTGTGATTCCCGAGTGACGCTGGCCGGACGCTCTTTGCGCTGGCGCGCAAAGTCGCCCCGCCCACCGTCCCTTAGCCCAGCAGATAGACCGTGGCGAAGAGGGTTGCGGCTCCCGCGCCGATGGCGACAAACACGTTCCGGCTGATCGCGCCTGCAAGAAGTGTCGCAAGGGCTGCGATCAGGCGGGAGGGTTCGGTGGCACCTGCGTCGCCGGAAAAGACCACCAGCGGCGCGCAGAGCGCGGGCAGGATGGCGACCGCCGTGTAACGCAGATGGCGCAGCATCCAGTCCGGCAGGGGGCGGTTGCCCACAAAGCCCAGAAACGTAAAGCGCAGCAGGAAGCTGCCCACGCCGAGGCCGATGATCACGGTCCACAGGGTGATCGGGTCGATCATGCGCGCCGCCTTTCCAGCCAAAGCTCGGTCTGCGCGCCCACGATCATGCCGCCGATGCCGCCAATCAGCAGGCCCAGCGAATGCGGGACTTCTGCCGACAGGAGGCTGAGGACAATCGCGGTGATGGCCGCCGCCAGATGCGGCAGCGTGCGCAGCATCGGCGCGACCATCGACAGGAACGCAATCGGCAGCGCAAAATCAAGCGGCAGATCGGCGGGCAGCGCCGTGCCCAGGGCGGCACCCGCAAAGCTGCACCCGAACCAGAAGATCATCACCAGCGTGCAGGCGCCAAAGTAGTAGGCCACCCGTTGCGGGATTGTCATCTCCGGTACAGCCTCGAACCTTGCATGGCTCAGCGCATAGCTTTGATCCACGAGCAGATAGGCGATGAACGCCCGTTGCCAGAGTGGTGCGGCACCCAGATAAGGCGTGAGGGCTGCCGAATACATGGCCACCCGGAGGTTCACGGCGAGGGCGGACAGCAGCACGATCACCGTCGGTGCATTGTCCTGCATCAGTTGCAGCGCCGTGAACTGCGCAGCCCCCGCAATCACCACCAGCGAAAACGTCATGACTTCGAACAGGTTCAGCCCCGCTTCGGTCGCCAGCACGCCAAAGAGCACCGCAAAGGGCCCGGCCACGAGGATAAAGGGCGCACCGTCGCGCAGACCCGCCAGATAGGCGGATTTCGTGGTGGTCGTTGTCATGGACGGGCTCTATTGTCGGCTCTGGAATGACTTAGCCGTGCCAGAGGGGGGATGCAATTGGCTGATGCAGGCGACAGCGATGGCTACATCATCGCGCCCGATCCGTCGGCGCAGGAGCTGACCCGTGCCGTGCCGGGGCATGATGCCTCCGGCGCGCCGGTCACGACGCAAGTGGTGGAAGAGCGGCCGCTGACGATCTTTCTCAACGGGCAGGAGATTGTCACCGCCATGACCATCGGGGATTACCCCGACTACCTGGCCCTGGGGTTCCTGCGCAATCAGGGGATGCTGGCGCCAAACGAGCAGGTCACCGGCATCGACTATGACGCGGAACTGGAGACGGTGGTGGTGCGCACCGACACGCCCACCAACCACGAGGAAAAGCTGAAGAAAAAGACGCGCACCAGTGGCTGTGCGGTGGGTACCGTCTTTGGCGACATGATGGAGGGGCTGGAGGATGTGCGCCTGCCCGACGCGCCGGTGCGGACCTCGTGGCTTTATGCGCTGGCGCACAAGATTAACCGCACGCCGTCGCTCTATCTGGAGGCAGGGGCCATCCATGGCACCGTGCTGTGTCATGCGGACAGGCCGCTGGTCTACATGGAAGATGTGGGCCGGCACAATGCGGTGGACAAGGTGGCGGGCTGGATGGCGCTGGAAGGTGTCGGGGCGGCGGACAAGATCCTGTATACAACCGGGCGCCTGACCTCCGAGATGGTGATCAAGACCGCACTCATGGGCATTCCGGTGCTGGTGTCGCGGTCCGGTTTTACCGCATGGGGCGTCGAGATCGCGCAATCGGTGGGCCTGACCCTGATCGGGCGGATGCGCGGCCAGCGCTTTGTCTGTCTGGCGGGGGAGGACAGGTTGATCCGCGATGCGGATCCCGGCGCACAATCGGACGAGGGCAAGCGCCATGGCCGCAAGGGGGCGCGCGCGTGACGTATGATCTGGAGTTCGACATTGCGCCAGAGCTTTATGCGCGGGCGGTGACGCAGCCGATTGACGGCAGGCCGACGGGGCGGGCGGTGATCGCGCGCAACGTCGCGGCAGCACTTCTGGGCTCTCTGTCAGTGACCCTGTTCACATTGGCTGTCTTTGACCTGAGCCAGCTTCCGGCTGTGCTCATGGGGGCGGTTCTTGGCGCGACCCTGGTGCTGGCGGTCTGGTGGCGGCAGCATCGCACGCTGGTGAAGCTGCATGGCACCTACAATGACACCGGCGGGCGGCACCGGATGCAGATTGACGCAGACCGCATCATCGCCAGCAGGCCATATATCCAGAGCCGGATCGAATGGCCGTTTGTGCGGCAGGTGCGGCAGATCGAGGGCGCGGTGCTGATCGAGTTGCCGACCGCACGGCTGATTATCCCCACGGCGGCACTTGGCGAAAGTGGTGACGCATTTGCGGCGCAACTGAACGCATGGCGCACCGCATGAGGCCGCCTTTGGGAGTGATCCTCGCCGGTGGTCAGGCGACGCGGATGGGCGGCGGCGACAAGGGGCGTTTGTCCTTGGGCGGTCAAAGCCTGCTGGCGCGCGTGATGGCACGGCTGGACCCGCAGGTGGCGGACCTTGCGCTGAATGCCAATGGCGACGCGACACGCTTTGCCGATCTGGGACTGCCGGTGATTGCCGACAGCGTGGACGGGTTTGCCGGACCATTGGCGGGCGTTCTGGCCGGGCTTGACTGGGCGGCGGGGCAGGGGGCGGAGACCATTGTCACGGCGGCGGCAGACACGCCCTTTTTCCCCTGCGATCTGGTGCCGCGCCTGCAACTGGCCGCAGAGGGCATGACGCACCCATTGGTTTTGGCCGCGACGCCGGACCCCAGGCGCGGCCTCGCGCGGCATCCGACCTTTGGCCTCTGGCCGGTGGCTTTGCGCAATGATCTTCGAGCGGCCTTGCAGGACGGTGTGCGCAAGGTTGTGCTGTGGACGGACCGGCACGGGGGCCGCATGGCGGCGTTTCCGGACGAAGCGGCCTTTTTCAACGTGAATACGCCTGACGATCTCGCGCGGGCGGAGGCAATGCTATGAGACTGTTTGGGGTTGTGGGCTGGAAAAACGCGGGCAAGACCGGCCTGATGGAGCGGCTGGTGGCCGAGATCACCGCGCGCGGCATCTCGGTATCGACGGTCAAGCATGCGCATCACAGTTTCGACGTGGATCACCCGGGCAAGGACAGCTATCGCCACCGCGCGGCGGGCGCGCATGAGGTGCTGCTTGCCTCGCGGCAGCGCGTGGCGCTGATGCAGGAATTGCGCGGCGCGGATGAGCCGCGGCTCGAAGAACTGCTGGCACGGCTGTCACCTGTCGATCTGGTGCTGGTGGAGGGCTACAAACGTGACACCCACCCCAAGATCGAGGCGCACCGGGCCGAGACGGGCAATCCGCTGATTGCGCCGGACGATCCGACCGTGCAGGCCGTGGCAAGCGATGTGCCTCTGACCTTGGATCGCCCGGTCTTTGACCTCAACGACACAAGCGCGATCGCCGATTTCATACTGTCCGAGGTGGGTCTGTGACACGTTTCGATACGGTTCTTGTGGCAGACTGGTCCGCCGGGAAACGCAGCCCGGCGCGCCCCTCCAGGGATGCGATCTGGATGTGTGTCGCACGGGGCGGCGTAGCGGAGGAGGCGGTTTACCACCGTGATCGCATCGTCGCCGAGGCGTGGATTGCCGATCTGATCCGGGCCGAGCAGGCGGCCGGGCGGCGATTGCTGGCGACATTTGATTTTCCCTTCGGCTATCCGCGCGGCGCGGCGCGTGCGGTGACCGGATCGGACGATCCGTTTGCCCTGTGGGACTGGCTCGCTGCGCGGATTACAGACAGCGAAAGCGGCGAAAACAACCGGTTCGAAGTGGCCGAGGCGCTGAATGCCTGTTTCGACGGGTCGGGGCCATTCTGGGGCAAGACGCACAAGGACCGCTGGCCGGGTGTGCCATATCGCAAGACGGGTATTCTCTTTGATACCGTGGCGGAGCGGCGGCAATGCGATCACATCGCAAACGCGGCGTCGAGCTGTTTTCAACTGGCTTTCCCACCGACCGTGGGCAGTCAGGTCCTGATGGGCCTGCCGATGCTGTCGCGCCTGCGGCAGATGGATGGCGTCGCGGTCTGGCCGTTCGAAGATATATCCGCACCCGTGGTTCTGGCCGAAATCTGGCCGGGTCTCATTGAACCCGCCGTGCAAGAGGTGATGCAGGCCGCCGACGGCGCAGATGCGATCCGGGACCGGGTGCAGGTGTCCTTGCTGGCGCAGGCGCTGTCCCGGTTGCCGGATGAGACGCTGGCGGCCTGGCTGGCGGATACGCCCGACGCGGCGCAGGAGGAGGCGTGGATATTGGGGGCGGGGCATGCAGACATCCTCGCCGCCTACGCCCGGCCTGTGTTGCGCAATGACTGTTTTGCGCTGCCGCCCGGTGTCCATTGGACGCCTGTGGACGCGGCTTTGAAGGATCTCAGGTCGCGGTTGGCGCCCGTGGTTGCGACAGAGAGGCTGAATGTCGCTGATGCGGCCGGGCGCATTCTGGCCGGGCCGGTCGAGGCAAGGCGCGCCCATCCGCCCCTGCCAAATACGGCCGTGGACGGTTACGGCTTTGCGGGCGCTCTGCCTGCCGGGTCGCACAGCCTGCCCCTCGCCACGGGCACCGCTGCAGCGGGATCCACCCCGGACACTGTTGTTCCGCCCGGTCATGCGATCCGCATCCTGACCGGGGCTGCATTGCCCCAAGGTGTCGACACGGTGGTGTTGCAAGAGGACGTGACCGTGCGCGACGGTGCCGTTCATTTCTCCGGTCCGATCAAGGCGGGGGCAAACACCCGCGCGGCGGGCGAGGACGTGTGCGCCGATCAGGTCATTGTCGATGTGGGCCGACGGCTCACCCCAGCGGATCTGGGGCTGATCACCGCGACGGGTGTGTCAGAGGTCACCGTATGCCGCCCGTTGCGCGTCGCGGTCCTGTCCACCGGCGATGAACTGGTCGAAGCCGGTGGTGACGCAGTCCCGGGCCAGATTTACGACGCCAACCGCCCCATGCTGATGGCACAGATCGCGGCACTTGAATACACGCCTGTGGATATGGGCCGCGTGCCGGACGATCGCGCCGCCTTGCGCGACAGGCTGAACGACGCATCGGCAGCGGCCGACGTGATCCTGACCAGCGGCGGCGCCTCTGCGGGGGACGAGGATCATGTCTCGGCCCTGCTGAAAGACACCGGCTCCATGGCGCTCTGGCGTATCGCGATCAAGCCCGGGCGCCCGCTGGCCCTCGGGCTTTGGGAGGGCACACCGGTCTTTGGTCTGCCGGGCAATCCGGTGGCGGCGCTGGTTTGCACGCTTGTCTTTGCCGCCCCGGCCCTCGGCGTGCTGGCCGGCGGTCCGTGGCGCAGGCCAAAGGGCTATGACCTGCCGGCGGCGTTCGAGAAGCGCAAAAAGGCCGGGCGGCGCGAGTTCCTGCGTGCGCGTGTGCGCGATGGCAGTGTCGAGGTTTTTGCCTCCGAAGGCTCGGGGCGGATCAGCGGGCTCAGCTGGGCGGAGGGTCTGGTTGAACTGCCGGACGGCGCGTTGCACGTGCGGCCGGGCGATCCGGTGCGCTTCATCCCGTGGGACGGGTTCGGCAGCTAGCCCGGATTGCGGTAAACCCTGCACCGACACTCCCGTCGTAAAGGATCGCGAAACAAGCTGTCAGGCGTGCGTGGTCCGGTCGCCCAACGCGGCCCGCGACATGTGGGGCGCGCGCATATGCCGGACTTGACCGGGGCGTATGCGAAACGTGTGCGCGCCCTGCCTTGCGCACAGAAATCAGCGTGTGTCCGGCGGACAGAGGCCACGGGACCGACGGTTCCGGTCGGACGTCGTGCGCCAGGGACACGTGGTTCGGCAACGCCTGGTCACGGCAAAAAGGCCGCCGTCGCCAGCACTGCCCAAAACTCATACCTTTTCATGGGCGCATCCCCGTATTAGGTCAATTCGCAGAACCAGGTATCGGGGCATCATGGCGTTTTTCAAAAAACTCAAGGATCGGCTGTTCAAATCCTCGTCCAGGATCGACGAAGGGCTCGAAGCGATTGTCGAGGATGGCGGGGTCGAAGAGGCGCCCGAACCCGCTGCACCTGAGCCTGCGGCACCTGAGCCATCCGCACCAGAGCCCGAACCGCAGCCCCCCGCGCCAGAGCCGCAGCCCGAACCTGAACCAAATCCTGTCCCGGAGCCTGAGCCCGTTCCGGATCCCGAGCCGATCCCCGAAATTCCAGACGTCCCTGACGCGCCGGACGGTCCTGATGTGCCGCAGGATCCGGTGCCGGATCCGACCCCTGTCGAAGTGCCGCCCGCAACTCCTGAGCCCATTGCGCCGCCGATCCCCGTCGAGATGCCCGCGCCCACGCCCGATCCGGTTGCGCCACCGGCCCCGGTGGAAATCCCCGCCAACCCGGGCCTTGAGACCAAGGGAGTTGCGGAAGGAGTGCTCAATGAACCTGCGCCTGTGCAAGCGCCGGTCACTCTTGATCCGATTGCTCCTGACTTGGCGCCTTCCGAGGGCGCGCCAACCGCATCGCCCGGCTTGCTTGGCCGCATTCTCGGCCGCAAGGACGCGGCGCCTGTGGTCCGTCGCGTCCTTGACGACGATATGCTGGAACAGCTCGAAGAGTTGCTGATCGCTGCCGATATGGGCGTCGACACGGCCTTGCGCGTTACTGCAAACATGGCCGAAGGGCGCATGGGACGAAAACTGTCCGTGCGCGAAATCAAGGAACTGATGGCGCAGGAAATAGCGCGCATCATGGAGCCTGTCGCAAAACCGCTGCCGATCTATCCGCAACGCCCGCAAGTGGTGTTGGTGGTGGGTGTCAACGGCTCGGGAAAGACGACAACCATTGGCAAACTTGCCAGTCAGTTCCGCGCGGCGGGCAAAAAAGTGGTGATTGCCGCGGGTGACACATTCCGGGCTGCTGCGGTCGAACAATTGCAGGTCTGGGGCGAACGGGCCGGAGTGCCTGTCCTGACCGCGCCCGAAGGCTCGGACCCCGCCAGTCTTGCGTTCGACGCGCTGACAAAAGCGCAGAACGAAGGGGCAGACCTCCTGATGATCGACACGGCGGGCCGTTTGCAAAATCGCGGCGATCTCATGGAGGAACTGGCCAAGATCGTCCGGGTCATTCGCAAAAAGGACGAAACCGCACCACACAACACATTGCTGGTTCTGGACGCGACCACCGGTCAGAACGCGTTGGGTCAGGTCAAGGTGTTTCAGGAGGTATCGGACGTATCGGGCCTCGTGATGACCAAGCTTGATGGTACGGCCAAGGGTGGTGTGCTTGTGGCTCTCGCCGACAAGTTTGGCTTGCCGATCCATGCTATTGGTGTCGGCGAACAGATCGACGATCTGTCGCCTTTCGATCCCGAAGAGTTCGCCGCCGCACTCACCGGTCTGGAGACGGACTGATCCCGGGCGTGCCACACCCTGCGAATGGCGCAAGCGCGGGTCTTGTGCCAAAGCGTCAGGCCTTGCACAAATTTTCGTCGAAAATTTGTGTCCCGCCTTCGTCCGAATTTTTGGCAAAAATTTGCCTGCGGCCATGACCGAATGGCTTGCGAGCATAGAGGGGACGGATGCAGGCCACACAGTGGCGCTTGGGCTGGCGCTTTTGGCGGCCTTTCTGCACGCCGTCTTCGGCGCACTGCAAAAAGGACGACATGATCCCTGGCTGACGCGGGGTGCGATTGACGCGTCCTACGGGCTTATGGCTGCGCCCTTTGCCCTTTTCGTCGTGCCCTGGCCCGAGCCGCATATGTGGCCGATTTTTGCGGGCGTGTTCGTCATTCATGTGATTTACAAATGCCTGCAGGCCTGGGCTTACACGAAAGGGGCCTACACTGTTGTCTATCCCGTCGTTCGCGGGACAGGGCCACTGTTTACGGTGATCGGAGCCTACATTCTCTTTGCCGAGACATTTACGCTGACCCAGTGGCTGGGGGTTGCGGTCTTGCTTGCCGGGATCTTTGGCCTCGCGCTTTACAACCTGATCTACTTGCAAGCCGAACGGGACACGTTGCCCCTTGCGCTTGGGTTGGCGGTGATCACCGGGCTCTTTGTGGCGCTCTACACCACATATGACGCCTATGGCATTCGCGCGACGGCGAACCCGTTCACCTTCCTCGCGTGGTTCTTCTTCATCGACGGTCTGTTTATGCCACCTGTGGCCTATACCCGATATCGGCGCATGGCCGACCCGCCCGCCCCCGGTCCGCTGGCCCTGCGCGGCGTGATTGGCGGCGTCGTTGCCATCTTCAGCTTCGGGTCGATCATGATGGCCACGCGGCTCGACAAGGTCGGCGAGGCCGCGGTGCTGCGCGAAACCTCAACCGTATTCGCGGCCATTATCGGTTGGCTGGTGCTCAAAGAAACGGTAGGACCGCGCAGGATTGCGCTGATGGCGTTGATCGCCCTGGGTGCGGTGATCGTGGAAATGGGCGGATAAGAGGCGAGCATGAGCGAAACACGCAAAATAAACGGTGCCCTGAAACAGGTGCTGGAGCTTGGTCCGCCGGTGGTTTTCTTCCTGATTTACCTGCGCATCCGGGACGATGTCTTTGAGTGGGGCGGGACGGAGTATTCCGGATTTATCGTGGCCACGCTTGTCTTTGTGCCCATCCTGCTGGTGGCCATGGGCGTGCTCTGGGCACTGACGGGCAAGCTGAGCCGTATGCAGATCTTCACGGCCTTCATGGTGATTTTCTTCGGTGGCCTGACCGCCTGGTTCAACGACGAACGCTTCTTCAAGATGAAGACCAGTATTGTCTACGGATTCTTTGCCCTGCTGCTGGGCATCGGATTGGCACGGGGCCAAAGCTGGCTGGCCTATGTTCTCAACGATGCGATGCCGATGCGGCACGAAGGGTGGATGATCCTGACGCGCCGTTTGTGCGCGATGTTTGCAGGTCTTGCGGTCGCAAACGAAGTGATCTGGCGCACCATGTCCACGGATGCCTGGGTCAAGATCGAGACCTTCGGATTTCCCGCTGCCCTCGTCGCCTTTCTCTTCTGGCAGATCACCGCGCTGCAGGGCTATCTGATCGAAGAAGAAGACGACACTGCCTAGGCGTGCATGTCGTGGCCTTGCACCTGCAAGGCCCCCCAATCGGCCTGGCGTGGCGCCACGGCAAAGGCCACCTTCATGGCCTGATCCCGGGAAATCATTGCCTCGAGCGCCAGTTTGAACCGCGACGCACGGGCGGACCGGCGGCGCAGGGTCGCGAAATCCCATTCCAGCACCTTGGCCCCTTCGGTCAGCAGCGACGTCGCCGCGCTGGCCTGTTGCGTCACGTAAGCGACTTCGCCGACGAACACGCCCGAGGGCATGTGAAACGTCTCGCCCCGTTTCTCGATCGTCATTTCGCTCGAGATCACGTAAAACAGCCGGTCCACCGGAGCCCCCTCACGGGTCAGCAACATGTCCGCGTCCAGCCGGTAACGCCGCGCACGGGTCACCAACTCACGAAAATCTCCTGGCGGCAGATTGGCAAAACGCGGGTAGATGTCGCGATGCGCAGGGGGAACGGCAAAGCGGGATTGCCGCCAAAACAGATTTCCCATGCCAATGAGGTTTGCGGTCCCCATGGCGACCGATGTGTAGATCGCAGTCCAGAGCGGAGCGTCCGCGACCACCCAGTAGTACCAGATATACAGCGCTGTGCCCGCGAGAATGAACAGGCGCAACACCACCTGATTGATGATCAGATAGGCCAAAGTCAGGGCCCCGCCCGCCATGAGCACAATGTACTCGGGCGGTACCAAATCACGTAGCAACTGTATTTCTCAGACACTCTGAGAAATACAGTTGCTAACATATGCATGTCTCCAATTCCGCCGCAGATTGGCGCGGAATTTCAAAAGCAAAAAGCACTTTTTGAGACGATTGTTCTCATTTCCCCGGAGAAACGCGCGCGCTACGACTTCTGCGAGAAAAGTGCGGACTTGCTCTTGGGATCAACGGTGGTTTTGCGCTTGTCCGCATGCAGGGCGCGACCCCGCTGTACTGCCGGACGGTTGCCCACGACATTCAGCCAGCGCGCCAGATGCGGTTTGTCGTCGAGCGTCTGCTCCTGACCTTCCCACAAGGAGGCCCAGGGCCAGATCGCCATGTCGGCAATGGAATAGTCACCCGCTACATATTCATGATCGGCCAACTGCCGGTCGAGCACACCGTAGAGCCGCGCCGTCTCACCGCGATACCTGTCCTTGGCGTAAGGGATGTCATGGCCCATTTGCGGCGCGTATTTCAGAAAGTGGTGCGTCTGGCCCGCCATTGGCCCGACGCCGCCCATCTGCCACATGAGCCACTGTTCGACCGCGACCCGCGCCCGCGCGGTCGTACCGCCGAACTGCCCAGTCTTGCGCGCGAGGTATTGCAGGATCGCGCCGCTTTCAAAGATCGAGATCGGCGCGCCATCCGGGCCGTCCGGGTCGACGATGGCGGGCATACGGTTGTTGGGCGAAATGGCGAGAAAGGCGGGCTTGTGCTGATCGCCTGCAGAGATGTCGACCAGATGGGTTGTGTAGGGCAGGCCAAATTCCTCAAGCGCGATGGACACTTTCCACCCGTTCGGGGTGGGCCAGAAATAGAGATCGATCATGATGGGCCTTTCGCAACGTCACAGGCTATGATGCCGCTTTCTGGCGTGCGGGCAAGGACAGCGCGGGTTTCGGGCGGACAAAGACGCGTGACCAGCGCGGTGCCGGGCCGGGCGGCAGTGCGGCGCGCAGCGCGGGCAGCGGGACCGTATCCGGCTGCCGCATGGCACGGGCGTAGAACTGCAAGGCGCCGGGCCGGGTGTAGCCCGACCAGTGACACACGCGACGCGCAGGCGGTGCGATGTGACCGCCAAACGCTGTCAGATCGCTGAGCGTGCGGGGGCAATCGAGTTGAATATTGACGACATTTGGCACGTTCAGTCCTGCACCCATCGCCCGATCCCCGGTCACGGGCGGTGCAATCAGCCGCTCGTACATATAGTCGAACGCGTCGTTTTCCCGGCTGGTCACGTTGAAGAGTTCTGCCGTGCGTCCAGCCGGTGTCGTCATGGCGGTCAGCGCGCGGCTGGCATAGGTCGCCGCCATCAGTGTGACAATCCGTGCGACATCGCGCGCTCGCAGGTCATACAGCGCGGCAAAGATTACCTCGCTGCCCATGGAATGCGTGATGATGTTGATGGATCTGCCGGGGCTTTGTGCCCGTATCGCCCGGATTGCCTGTGCCAGCAGAGTGCCCGCACTCCGGGCGGAACGCGCGGCCCGCCACAGATTGCTCCCTGCGTGCCACCCAAAGGCTATGGCCAGCCCTTCGTCTGCATCGTCGGTGCCAAAGCCCAGATCGGGCAGCCACGGCATGTGGATACCGCGCCCGGACGATGGGTCACGGCCAAAGATCGTGTTGTGTGGCGAACAGGCCTCGCAATGCGGGTCGTATTTGAAGCCGTGGACCAGGATGATGACCGGTCCGGTGCCACGGGCTGCCCGGTGCAGCGCAGCCAATGCGGGGGCGGGTGAGCCGTGAAGCGCCAGCCCGTCGGGCCCTGCATTCAGTCTCAGGATGGGCATTTCCGCACCTCCTACCACATCTTGTGGCGCCGCTATGACAAAGCCATATGACGCGTGGATGAAATTTGAGTTACAGCACCGTGACGGTGTTGACGCGCAACACCCATCGGCGTACCCCCATGCACGTGGCGATTTGTAACCGGATTGCGGGCCACCCCGACGTCTCTGCGGCAGGCAGGATGGGTCGGAAAACACCGCTAAAAGGTCAGGATGAAAGCCCCCCTTTCGCTTGACCGCGTCTGGGGGTTTTTTGCGGCCTGACCCCGTCCAGCAGGCCCGTGACGGAGACGATGATGAGCGACAACTGGCACCCCCGCACCCGCGCCGTGCATGGCGGCGTGCGCCGCAGCCAATATGGCGAGGTGAGCGAGGCGATCTTTCTGACGCAAGGGTTTGTCTACGACAGCGCAGAGGCGGCCGCGCAGCGGTTCGAACAGGCGGGCGAGGATGAATTCATCTATGCGCGCTACGGCAACCCGACTGTCGCGATGTTCGAGGACCGCATAGCCGCCCTCGAAGGGGCCGAGGACGGCTTTGCCACCGCGTCGGGCATGGCAGCTGTGTCCGGCGCGCTGATATCCATGCTCAAGGCGGGGGACCGGGTGGTTTCGGCCCGCGCGCTCTTTGGGTCATGCCTGTATGTGCTGGAAGAAATCCTGACGCGCTACGGGGTCGAGGTCGAGTTTGTCGACGGCACGGATCTGGACCAGTGGCGTGCCGCGATCACACCCGGTACGCGCGCGGTGTTCTTCGAATCCATCTCGAACCCCACACTCGAGGTTGTCGACATCGCCGCCGTGTCCGAACTGGCGCACGCAGTCGGGGCCACGGTGCTGGTCGACAACGTCTTTGCCACGCCGATCTTTTCCAATGCGTTTGCGCAAGGCGCGGACGTGGTGATCTACTCGGCCACCAAACATATCGACGGGCAGGGGCGCACGCTGGGCGGCATCATTCTTGGGTCGCAGGGGTTCATTCGCAAGACGGTTGAGCCTTACATGAAACACACGGGCGGTTCGATGTCGCCTTTCACCGCCTGGGTGCTGCTCAAGGGGCTTGAGACGCTGGATCTGCGCGTGCGTGCGCAAGCCGCGTCAGCACGGGCATTGGCCGACGCGCTTCAGGGGCATGTCACGCTGGCGCGGGTGCTCTATCCCGGGCACCCCGGCCACGCGCAACACGCACTTGTCACGGCGCAAATGGGCGGTTCGGGGGGCACCGTCCTGTCGCTGGACCTGCGCGGTGGGCAGGCGTCGGCTTTCAAATTCCTGAATGCGCTGACGATCCCGGTGATTTCCAACAACCTCGGTGATGCCAAGTCGATCCTGACCCATCCGGCCACCACGACACACCAGCGCCTGCCGCAGGATCAGAAGGATGCACTGGGCATCACGCCCGGTCTGGTGCGCATGTCCGTGGGCCTTGAAGATGCCGGTGATTTGATCGCCGATGTGATGCAGGCGCTGGAAAAAGCGCAATAAAAGCAATATAGTGCACGATGCAGCCGCAGCATGACTGCTGCAAAATTCTGGAGGTTTTTGTCATCCATGTTTCACCAGCACACGTAATTGTATGTGTGATTGGAAATGTGCGGGCGGAGACATATCTCTGTGAGGCACGCAAAATGAAAGGGGGGCTACTTTATGAACATTCATACGCCCGAACTAACCGCAATACCCGAACGTGATGAGGCTGAGGCAGCGCTTGCGCTGCTCAAGCGTTGGGCCAAACAGGCCTCCACCACCGAGATTATCGAACTTGACCCATCCGTTGCCCGTCTGGTGCCCGGCGCGGTCAAGGATTACCCGTCCTTCAACCGCGACTACCCCGAGGATTTCGCGGTGGATGCCGCCTACAAGGACACGTTGCCGGACCTGCAGAACGGTCCCAGCAGCCTGATCCGTGGCGCAAACCAGCAAATCCAGCATGTCGGCATCTCGAATTTCCGCTTGCCGTTGCAGGTGGCGACCCGCGACAACGGGCCATTGACGCTCGAGACATCCGTGACAGGCACCGTGAGCCTCGAGGCGGACAAGAAGGGCATCAACATGTCCCGCATCATGCGCTCGTTCTACAAACATGCCGAGGCGGAGTTCAGCTTTGGCGTGATTGAGGCGGCTTTGGATGACTACAAGGCGGACCTCGAGTCCTTTGATGCGCGCATCCAGATGCGCTTTTCCTTCCCGATGAAGGTGGAAAGCCTGCGCTCGGGTCTGTCGGGCTACCAGTACTACGACATCGCGCTGGAACTGGTGGAACAGGCCGGCGTGCGCAAACGGATTGTGCATCTGGACTATGTCTACTCATCGACCTGCCCCTGCTCGCTGGAACTGAGCGAGCACGCCCGTGCGACCCGCGGACAGTTGGCCACGCCGCATTCGCAACGCTCTGTCGCGCGCATCAGCGTCGTGGTGGACGAGGATACCGATACGGTCTGGTTCGAGGACCTGATCGACGCCTGTCGCCGCGCGGTGCCGACCGAGACGCAAGTCATGGTCAAGCGCGAGGACGAACAGGCCTTTGCCGAGTTGAACGCCGCCAACCCGATCTTTGTCGAGGACGCCGCGCGCCTCTTCTGTGAGGAGTTGCTGGCGGATGTGCGCATCGGTGATTTCCGCGTGGTGGCGAGCCATCAGGAAAGCCTGCACAGCCACGACGCGGTGTCCGTGCTGACCGAAGGCGAAACGTTCGCCAATGACAGCATCGACCCGCGCATGTTTGCCACGCTGTTTCACGTCGGCTGACCAAACCAAATCGCAATGATACAGGCGCGGGCATCGCTCGCGCCTTTTTCTTTTCTGCGACCGCCATCTATCAGGCGCAAGGCGGCTATGCAGGATTGGCATTTGTGATCGCGGGCGCAAAGGCGCATGTAGGGGGCACAAGGGAGGAACAGCTTGAAACCGCAACTTATGCGAGGTGTTCCAATGGCTTACATTGCCACAAATCAGCCCACATCCGTCTGGGCCTCGATCAAAGAATTCTTCTCCATGGTCGGAGCGGCCATGACGCTTTCCGCGGCAGCCGAAGTCCGCATGCGCCGGATCGACACGCTGAATGCAAAATCCGATGCGGAACTGGCCGAGATGGGCCTGCGTCGTCAGGACATCGCATCCTACGTCTTCCGCGACCTGATGTACTGCTGAAATCAAGCCTGCCCCGACGAGATCGGCCGGGGCTCGCTTGACACTTGGCCGCGCTGCCTCCAACGCTGAGCGCAGATGGATCTGCGCCCCGTTGGATATGTGATTGGCCTGTTGGTTGCCGTGCTGGGCGCGGCAATGCTTCTGCCGATGCTCGTCGACCTCGCCGAGGGGCGCGGGCATTGGTTTGTGTTTGCGGAAAGCGGTCTGATCACGCTGGTCATCGGCGGCGTCCTGTCGCTGAGCTGTGCCAACAGCGTCCGCGAAGGGCTGACGATCCAGCAGACTTTTTTGCTGACCACGGGCGTCTGGCTGGCGCTGCCGATCTTTGGCGCGCTGCCGTTCTGGTTCGGTGAGACCGAAGCCCGTTATGTCGATGCGTTTTTCGAGGCGATGTCCGGGCTGACCACAACCGGGTCGACCGTGTTGTCGGGCCTCGAGGAACTGCCCAAGGGCCTGCTTCTGTGGCGCGGCATTCTGCAATGGCTGGGCGGCATCGGCATCATCGTTGTCGCCATGGTGTTCCTGCCCGAACTGCGGGTCGGCGGCATGCAGATCTTCAAGACCGAAGCCTTTGACACCTTTGGTAAAATCCTGCCGCGCGCCACCGAAATCGCCAGCCGTATCTCGGTGATCTACCTCGCGCTGACGCTGATCTGCGCGCTGGCCTATATCGGCGCGGGGATGGACGCCTTTGACGCCACCGTGCACGCCATGACCACGATCGCGACGGGTGGGTTCGCGAATTATGATGCGTCCTTTGCCGCCTTTGGGCCCGGCGCGTCCTATGTGGCGTCCGTTTTCATGATCCTCGCCGCCTTGCCCTTTGTCCGCTTCGTGCAACTCAGCGCGGGCACGGCGCGGCCCCTGATCCACGACACCCAGATCCATGTGTTTCTCGCCACCGCCCTGGCCGTTGTGTCGCTGATTGCCCTGGCGAATGTCATCCGGACCGAGACGCTGACCGAACCGGCGTTCCGGACGGCGCTGTTCAACTCGGTGTCGCTGATGACGGGCACGGGCTATGCCAATGCCGACTACATGCAGTGGGGCGGTTTTGCCGTCGCGGTTCTGTTCTTCACCGGCCTCATCGGCGGCTGTGCGGGCTCGACCGCGTGTTCCATCAAGATCTTCCGGTATCAGCTCCTCTTTGCCTCGATCCGGGCGCAGCTGCAAAAGACGCGCAGCCCGCACGGCATCTTTACCCCCCGCTATGCCGGGCGCCCGGTGGGCGAGGATGTGCTGAACTCGGTCATGTCGTTCTTCATGTTCTTTGTGGTGACGTTGGGTGTGCTGTCCGTCGCGCTGGCATTGACGGGCCTCGATTTTGTCACCTCGATCTCCGGCGCGGCCACGGCGCTTGCCAATATCGGCCCCGGTTTTGGCGACCAGATTGGCCCGGCCGGCAATTTTGCCGACCTCAACGATACGGCCAAATGGCTGCTGAGTGCGGGCATGCTGATCGGGCGGCTCGAATTGATGGCGGTGTACGTCATCTTCACTGTTGGCTTCTGGAGGGCCTGACATGGAGCGTCCGCTCGGCGCGCAGATCTCCCACATGCTCAGGGATCGCGGCGTTGACGTGATCTTTGGCATTCCGGGCGTGCACAATCAGGAACTGTATCGCGGGATCGAAGAGGCGGGGATCACCCACGTGCTCGCCCGCCATGAACAGGGGGCGGGCTTCATGGCCGACGGTTACGCCCGCGCGACGGGCAAGCCGGGCGTGGCCTATGTCATCACCGGGCCGGGGCTGACAAACATCATGACGCCGATGGGGCAGGCCTATAGCGACAGCGTACCGATGCTGGTGATTTCGTCCTGCCTCGACGAGACCGCCGCGAAAAAGGGCCAATTGCACCAGATGAAAGACCAGCGCGCCGCCGCCGAAGCCGTTTGCGACTGGTCCGAAGAGGCGCGGACCGCCCACGCCGCCTATGCGCTCATTGACCGCGCCTTTGTCGAGTTCGAAACGCAACGGCCCCGCAGCAAACATGTGCAGGTGCCGATCAATGCTCTGCAATCGCTCGCCGCACCACCGCCTGCAGCGCCATCCGTCACGGCGTCGGGTCCGTCCTATGTGTCTGACGCCGGGGCGCAGTATCTGGGGCACCGTTTGGCCGAAGCGGAGCGCCCCCTGTTCATATTCGGTGGCGGACTGGTCCGCGATCCCGAAGACACACAGATCGCATCCTGGGTCAAACGGTTGCTGCGCCAAACCGGTGCCGCCTGTTTTGTGACCTATGCCGGTCGCGGGCTTGTCGCGCCGGATCATCCGATGTGCCTCGGCGCGTCACTGGCACGCGACGGCAGCCGCGCGGCACTGGCGCAAAGCGATCTTGTCATCGCATTCGGAACGGAATTATCGGAATGCGATCTGTGGCGCACCGAATTGGGATTTGCCGGCCACTTCATTCGCATTGACATCGACCCGGTGGTCGTTCAGGACGAACATCGCGCGACCGAAGGGATCGTTGCCGATCCGGCCGCCATGGTCCGCAGCCTGTGCAACACAAAGAACGTCAAACCGACAACCAGCAGCTGGGCCGCGGATGAGATCGCGGAACACAGACACCGCTGGCGTGCCGAAATCGACGCAGAACGCCCGGGCATCGTGCCTGTTTGCGACGCCTTGCGGGAGTGTCTGCCGGACGGCACCATGATCTACTCCGACATGACGCAGTTTGCCTATGTGGCCAAGGAAGTCTGGGACATGGACTGCCCTGGCCACTGGCATCACCCCACGGGGTTCGGCACCTTGGGCTACGCCACACCCGCCGCCATCGGCGGTGCTGTCGCGCGCA